>NZ_DBFSAP010000042.1:0-2093 GCF_048412355.1 Ellagibacter sp. | reverse complement strand
GGGCATAAGCTGCCAGGCGTGACGGGGAGTCATTATCTGCGTCCGTCGACCGAGCAGCTGGCCGAGGATTTCGCCGCCACGTATGCCAAAAGCAGAGGGCACTTGGGATAAATTGAGATATGAAAACACGAAACCCCAGGTCAAATAGGTATACTGTGGAACGCCCGGCTTCATTGTGCCCGAGCCGAGCCGCACGACCATTGCACCGCCAAACTTCGCAGTTTCCAATTTCGATTGGCTCGTCAACACAAGCGTCCTGTCGCGCCCTTTGCATGGCCTCACCTCCATAAAGCACAAGCGCACAAACGAACCCGCAGTGCGACACGTCGCGTATCAAGAGCTGCCGTTCGGTTCCGTCTGTTCAATATCTCCCGAACAGCGCATCACTTCTCCCGAACTCACCATCATCCAAATTGCGCCCCTGCTGTCGTTCACCGAGCTCGTTTGCATCATCTGCGAGTTTTGCGGACTCTTTACCATCAACGAATCGCTCGAAAATCCCCTCGTCAAGCGCGCGCCGCTCACAAGCGTCGCGAAAATCGCCGCCTTTTGCCAGCGCGCAAAAGGGCTCACCGGAGTCGCGAAAGCGGCCAAGGCGACAAAATATGCCCACGATTGCTCGCGTTCGCCCATGGAAACCGCGACCATTCTTTTGTTCACCCTACCCCAGCAACAGGGAGGATATTCTCTTTCGGGCGCCCGGCTCAATCGTAAAATCACGCTGAGCCCCAAGGCTCGCAAAATGGCAGGGATCGATCGACTTGAGCCCGATATCGCATGGCCGAAAGCCAAGATTATCGTTGAATACGACAGCAAAGCTTTCCATAATCAAGAAGCGCGAATATCGAATGACGCACGGCGCAAAAATGCCTTTACGGCTTCGGGTTTCCGGGTCATAACCCTCACCTCGACCCAACTGAATTCAAAAACCGAGATGGATAAAATCGCGGCGCACATTGCCGCCGCCGCGAAAAAGCGCGTGCGCATCGCGAAGCCCGCAACGTTCTACGCAAGGCAAAAGCTCTTGCGAATGGAGCTCCTTCATTGCGATGGGGTCCACAGAAAGCAACATGCCCTGTCGGAACGAGCCGGGCAACAGGTCGAGCGAACCAAAACAAGCCTAAGTTGGCTTGCCGACGACGACCTGGCGTAAACCAAAACGGCTAAAAGTGACAAAAGTTGCGAGTTCGGGGGCACAAAACGCTCCATTTAGAGAAAAATGGGGGCCGCAAACCCCAATCTCTGCTCGCGAAAATCACATCGATTAACTGCGACCTGGGGCTTGTCAAGAAGCCTGTGTAAGTCTTTTCACAGGAACCTCTCTATCCTCGCCCTGATGCCCTCGTCGCACAGCAGCTGGTTGCGCACCCGGGCCCAGCCCGGCTGGTGGCATCCCTCGCCCCACCTCGAATACAGCTCCTTCACCCGCAGGTAGAGCAGCTTCATCACGGCGTCCTCGTCGGGGAAGCACCCCCGCCTGACGACCTTGCGGAAGCTGGCGTTCACGCTCTCGACGGCGTTGGTGGTGTACATGACCCTCCTGACGTCGGGGCCGTAGGAGAACAGCCGCTCGACCTCGGCCATCGAGCGCTCCCACGTCGCCACCGCGCCCGGGTAGCGCGCCCACGCCTCGGAGAAGTCGGCGAACGCCGCCCGGCACGCGGAAAGCGACGGCGCGCCGTAGAAGGCCCGGGCGTCGCGGCAGAACGCCTGCATGTCCTTGGACGGGACGTACTTGCAGGAGTTGCGCACCAGATGCACCAGGCAGCGCTGCGCCACCGCGTCCGGGAATATCGCGCGCAGGCCGTCGGCCAGCCCCGACACGCCGTCCATGCTCACGAACAGCACGTCCTCGACGCCGCGCTGGCGCAGCTCGTCGAACACGCCCATCCAGTGGTGCGCGCCCTCGGTCTCCTGCATCCACAGCCCGAGCACGTCCTTGCGCCCGGCCAGGTCGTAGGCGACTATCGCGTAGACCGCCATGCTGCGCGCGCCGCGCCCGCGCCTCACCGGCACGTAGAGGCAGTCGACGAACATGAACGCGTACACGGGCTCCAGCGGGCGCGAGCGCCACCGCTCGAGCTCCTCCCACA
>NZ_DBFSAP010000041.1:0-29862 GCF_048412355.1 Ellagibacter sp. | reverse complement strand
GCGCAAGGGGAACTGCCTCGACAACGGCGCCACCGAGCAGGTCTTCGGCCACTTGAAAGACGAGTTCTTCAGGGGACGCAGCTGGCCCGACTTCGAGTCCTTCAAGGCGGACCTCGACGCCTACGTAATCCATTGGAACACCCGGAGACGCCAGGTTAAACTGAACGGACTGACCCCGGAGGAGTTCCGGAGCCAGTCCCGAGTGGCGTAGTCTTTATTTAATCCGTCCAAGTTTTGGGGCGCAGTTCATCACGAGAGGCGGCCCCGTTGTTATTCGAGGGGGGTAAGAGTCGCTTTCGGGGGCAGGGCGTGTCCCGCGCGCAGTTCCGCAGCGAAGCGAGGACTGTTTGAGCACGGGATATGCCCTGCGCCCGAAAGCGGGGGAGGGACGACCTCGCCTTCCCACACCCGAATGCCCCGTGTCCGAATGTCTCGCGCTGCCTCGCCTTCCCGTGCTTCGTCTTCTACCCGATGACCATGACGAGAATCGGGATCGTGATGATCGACAGCACGGTCGTGACGAAAGTGCCCTGAGCCATGGTGCGCGAGTCGCCGCCGTATTGGTAGCACAGCATCGTGCCGTTCGTAGCGACCGGCATCGCGCATAGCACCACCATGATGTCGATGAGCATCGGGTCGACCGGCACGAGGCGGAAGAGCGCCCACACGATGAGCGGCGAGACGATGAGGCGCGCGAGGGACGCGATCCACAAGCGCGGACCGCCGATGAGTTTGGAAACCGGCAGGTCGGCAAGCGACGAGCCGATGATCAGAAGCGCGCCCGGCGTGGTGAAGGAACCGAGCGTCTCGGCGGCGTCGCCGATGATGGGCACGCTGTGCACGTTCAATAGCGTGAGGACGATAGCGATCGCGCAGGCGATGTTTGCCGGGGTGAGGAAGGTCTTAAGCCCCATCTTCACCTTTGCGCCGCGGCCGGAGTCCTGAGCGATGAACCAAACGCCCATCGTGAACACGAGGAAGTTGAACGGCAAGTTGAAGATCGAGCCGTAAATCAGCGTCGAGGGTCCGAAGATGGCCGACAACACGGGGAACCCGATGAAGCCGACGTTGCCGAACGTGAGCATAAAGCGGAATACTCCCCTGTGCCCGTCGCGGACGCCGAGAAGCTTCGTGACGAGGAACGCGAGCGCGGTCATGATGACGAAGCTTACGATCGACAGCCCCATGGTGATGAGGATTTCGGTCGATCCGGGAAGCGAATCGGCGGTGAGCACCGAGCCCAAGATCATTGCCGGCAGCGCCGTATTCAAGATGAGTTTTGACAGGCCTTTGTCGATGGTCTTGTCCATGACGTGGGCTTTCTTCGCGATATATCCAATCGATATATCGAAGAACAAGATGACCATCGTGCCGAGAATGCTGAGAAATTCGCCGTCCATACCAGTTGTGCCTCCGTGCAGGTGATGTGCTTCTAGGAAAAGTGCCGCACGATAATAACGCCGCTCGCGCCGCCACAAGAAAAATATGCAGACCTGTTCGGTGGATGGAGTAAGCTGTGTCGGCTTAGTGAAGATGGACGTTTTTGGGACGCCCTCGGAAAGGAAGTGGGTGCTCGTGTCGATGAGGTTTTGGGTTCCGCTTTTGGGGATGACGCTTTCGACTTTCGTGTTCAACACGTCGGAGTTCATGCCCATCGGCCTGCTCACCGACATTGCCGCAGATTTCAACATGACCGAGTCGGCGGCGGGCATGCTCATCTCCGTGTACGCATGGGCGGTCATGATTTTGTCGCTGCCGCTTATGCTCTGCGTGACGAAGGTGTCGCCGAAGCGCCTGCTTCTCGGCGTGATCGTCCTGTTCGGCATCTGCCAGCTGCTCTCGGCGGCGTCGGTCAACTTCTGGATGCTTATGGCGGCGCGCATCGGAGTTGCTGCAGCTCATGCGGTATTTTGGTCGATTATCACACCGCTCGCGGTGCGCGTGGCGCCTTCCTCGAGGGCCTCGCTCGCGCTCTCCATGGTGGGCATGGGAACGTCGGTCGCCATGATCTTCGGTCTACCATGCGGGCGCATGCTCGGTCTTGCCATCGGGTGGCGTGCGATGTTTCTCACGGTGGGAATCGTGTCGTTCGCCATCGTTGCGTGCCTTGCGTTCGTGTTCCCCAAGCTCGACGCGGGGAAACCCTTCACGCTGGGGAAGCTGCCGAGCCTTCTGCGCACGCGCTCTCTTCTGAGCATGTATCTTGTCACCATCATTGTGATTACGGCGTACTTCACCGGCTACGGCTACATCGAGCCGTTCTTCCAGCAGGTCGCGGGTCTGCCCGACGATGCGATCACCTTTGCGCTCGTGCTTTTCGGCGCGGCAGGTTTGGTGGGCAGCCTGCTGTTCGCCCGTTTGGGGCATGTGACGCTCGCGACGTTTATCCGCTTCGCGTGCGCCGGCATCGCGGTGGCGCTTTTGCTGATGGCTCCCGCGGCTGCGGGCGGCGAGGTGTCGTCGTGTTTCGTGTGCGTGCTGTGGGGGCTTGCGGCGTCGCTGTTCAATGTGTCGTTCAACGCCGCTGTCATCAAGTGCGCGCCCGAGGGTGCAAGCTCGGTCGCTATGTCGATGTACTCGGGGCTCTACAATCTTGGCATCGGCACGGGAACATGGCTTGGCGGTGTGGTCACCGCGAATGCGGGGATCGGGCTTATCGGGTACGTTGGCGGCGTCCTTGCGCTGGTGGGGCTTGCCTACTGCTGCCTGCGCTTCGTGGGACTTCTGCGCCAGGTTCGCCATCCGTCGATCGGGTAGCTTCAGCCCGCGGCGGCGCCCCTGGTTGGGGGGCAGCTTCAACCTGCGGGGTTGCCCCTGGTCGCGGCGGCGTACCCCGTGCTCAAACAGTCCTCGCTGCGCTGCGGAACTGCGCGCGGGGCACGCCGCCACGCCCAGGGGCCCGCGGTTGGGGGCGCACGTTCGGGCAAGTGCTGCTGCGTGACAAGAACCCTCGAATCGTCTTATATGGTAGCGCCCCGACAACAGTTGTGCGGCGTCTTGCCTTCTTGGAGTATACTAGGCAACTGCGAATGAACTTCAAGGAGGGGAATATGAAGGACGGCCATGGCCGCGTAATCGATTACCTGCGTATATCGCTGACGGATCGCTGCAATTTCCGCTGCGTGTACTGCATGCCCGAAGAGGGAGTGCAGCAGCTCTCTCATTTCGATATCCTGCGAATCGAAGAGGTTGAGCAGGCGGTTCGTATCGCGACGACGATCGGCATTAAAAGTGTGCGCCTGACAGGCGGCGAACCGACGGTGCGCAAGGGTCTCGTCGACCTGGTGCGCAATATCGCCGCGATGCCCGAGATTGAAAATGTCTCGATGACCACGAACGGCGTGCTCTTGCCGCGCATGGCGGCCGATTTGAAGGCGGCGGGGCTTTCACGCGTGAACCTCTCGCTCGACACGCTCGACGCTGAGAAGTTCCACAAGATCACGCGTTGCGGATCGCTCGACGACGCGCTTCGCGGCATCGATGCGGCGCTCGAGTCGGGATTCAACCCCGTGAAAATCAATGCGGTCGCGCTCCGCTCGCTTGCGGACGGCTTCCTCGATTTCGCCAAGCTCTCGATCGACCGCCCGCTACACGTGCGTTTCATCGAGCACATGCCCATCGGCGATGTCTCTGAGGTCGACGGCATCAGCTGGGGCAAGGACGGTGTCATCTCCTGCGAGGAAGTGTTCAACATCATCAACGAGGGCGCCCGTGAACAGGGCATAGGCGAGCTCGTTCCGGCGGGGGAGGACAAGCCGATCGGCTGGGGTCCCGCAGAGTACTATCATTTCCCCGGCGCCGCGGGCACGGTGGGCTTCATCAGCCCGCTGTCGCGCCACTTCTGCAGCAAGTGCAACCGCCTGCGCCTGACGGCCGATGGCAAGCTGCGCCCGTGTTTGTTCTCCGATGAGGAATACGACCTGCGAACCGCGTTGCGCGAAGGCACCGAGGAAGACCAGCGCGCCGTGTTTCTGCAGGCCCTTGGTGCGAAGCCCGACGAGCACCATGACAAGGTGGGAACCGAGCGCGGCATGAGCCAAATCGGCGGCTAGGTTTTCCGAAGGCTGCGCGGCACTTCGGCGCCGTACGGCTTTCGCCAGCTTGCCATATCGTTTAGAATCACGGGCGTAACGGACGCTTTTCGAAAGGAATTCACCATGAGTGGCGATACTCATTTGACGCACATCGACGAGAAGGGCGACGTCCGCATGGTCGACGTGTCCCAGAAACCGGACACCGAGCGCGTTGCGGTCGCAGAGGGGTTCATCTCCATGCATCCCGAGACGCTTGCGCTTATCGTGGAAGGCAAGGCTGCGAAGGGCGACGTCTTGGCGTGTGCGCGCGTGGCGGGCGTGATGGCGGCAAAGCAGACGAGCACGCTCATTCCGATGTGCCATCCGCTGAACATCACAAAAGCCAAGGTGGAATGCACGCCGGTGCTCGAGGGCGAGCGCGAAGACGGCCGCGTGGGCATTCATGTCACCACGACGACGGGCGTTACCGGCAAGACTGGCATCGAGATGGAGGCCCTCACGGCGGCGAGCGTCGCGTGCCTCACCGTGTACGACATGTGCAAGGCGGTCGACCGCGGGATGGAAATCTCCGAGATTCGCCTGCTCAAGAAGGACGGCGGCAAGACGGGCCTGTGGCTTCGCGGGGAATCCGAATAGCCGGGGCGCACGCGGCGCCGACCGCTTAACTGAGTTGTTGACTGACGGGCCCGTCCGCGCCTTTCCGCGTGGTTCGAGCCCGTGTTTTTCGTCTGCGGGCGCTTGTCCGCCGATACGGACCTCGCGTCGTGGGGCCCACGCCTTTCTGCGAGCGTTCTCTGACTGATGCGTTTTGCTTTTCGAGTTGGCACCTTCCCGTGCGCGGGCGCTGCTTGCCTCTCTTCTTTTGCGTTCGGCTCGTTAACCTTTCTGCAACGGAAGACCCTTATGATTAAACGTTGCTGGCCCAGCCGTGTTGGCTTTGGTTGGCATCTCGAAGAATTGGCGGAAGGGGGCTCGTGCATAGCATCCTATTTATATGCCACGGCAATATCTGCAGGTCAACCATGGCACAATTTGTCGTGGAAGACATGGTGCGCAAAGCTCGTCTTGGAGGCAAGTTCTCGATTGACTCCGCGGCGACGAGTACCGAAGAAATTGGCGAGCTGCCTCATCCGGGCACGCTGAAAAAGCTTCGCGAACAGGGCATTTCCACGCATGCCCATCATGCGCGGCAGGTGCGGGCAAACGAATACGGCGAGTGGGACCTTTTCGTCTACATGGACAGGGAGAACCTGCACGGCCTCGAGTCTATCTTCGGCGGCGACCCGCAGAAGAAGTTCGTGCGTCTGCTCGACTTTCTTCCCGACGACAACCCCCGCCACGGTAAGGACGTGGCCGATCCGTGGTACACCGGCAATTTCGACGCGACCTATCGCGACATCGTCGCTGGGTGTCGCAGTTTGCTCTCGAAGTTGGAAGGCGAGCACTAGAAGCTGCGCCAGGAACGCAAGCATGCCGTCGTGATGCCTAGGCGGGCTTTGAGGTCCTTCTTGTTTCGGGTGGGTGATCGCCGTTGCGCCGGCAACAATTTTCTCTTCTGCAAATTGCGTGCGGGTGGGGCGTGGGGTATTTGTGTAGCTTGCCCTCTGTGCTAAACTATGCGGCTGGTATTTGCATTATCGGAAGGGACGTATATGTCAGGTCACTCAAAATGGGCTACAACGAAGCACCGCAAGGCTGCTCAGGACGCTAAGCGCTCTGCTTTGTTCTCCAAGCTTTCCCGTAACATCACTGTTGCTGCGAAGGAAGGTGGCGACCCGAACCCCGAGAACAACGCGTCGCTCGCCGCTGCTATCGAAAAGGCGAAGGGCTACTCCCTGCCGAAGGACAAGATCAAGACCGCTATCGACAAGGCTTTCGGTTCCGGCAAGGACGCCGCGAACTACGAAACCGTTCAGTATGAAGGCTACGGCCCGGCTGGCGTCGCTATCTTTTGCGAGGCTCTGACCGACAACCGCAACCGCACCGCGGCCGACGTGCGCAGCGCGTTCACCCATGCGGGCGGCTCGCTCGGTACTTCCGGTTCCGTGTCGTTCCAGTTCGAGCGCAAGGGCCAGATCATGGTCGCCAAGGAAATTGAGACCGGCGACAAGAAGAACCCCATCGGCCCGAACGGTGCTGCCGCTGACGAGGACGAGTTCATGATGGCTGTCGCCGAGGCCGGCGGAGACGACTACGAGGATGCCGACGAGGAGTGGATCGTCTACACCTCGCCGTCCGACCTCATGTCCGTGAAGAAGGCTATTGAGGAGCAGGGTGTTCAGGTGAAGGGCGCCGAGCTCACCATGATTCCGTCCACGCCGACCGAGGTGTCCGTGGCGGACGCCAAGAAGGTCATGCGCCTCATCGATCGCCTCGAAGAGCTGGAGGACCTCCAGAACGTCTATCACACGATGGACATCACCGACGAGATCGCCGAGGCTTTGGAAGAAGAATAGTCCTGTGGACTATTCTTTCCCCATCTAGGCGCCCGAGCGGGCGCGCCCTGCTCGCGCGAAGCGTCGAGCGAGGTGGGGAAGCTTTCCAGCTTTGGGAATGGATTTGCAAGGCGGCTCCGAAAGGGGCCGCCTTTTGCGTTTCTTGCGAAGGAAAACGCGAAAGAATGTTCGCATCTCGGATCGGTATGCTACAATACCGAACAAACGTTTGGGAATGCAAGGGAGCACAGTGGTAACGCGCGAGCGCATCATACTCGGGATTGACCCAGGCCTGGCGAACACGGGCTGGGGAATCGTGTCGCAGCGCGGCGCCAAGCTCTCGTGCATCGCATACGGTTGCGTATCGTCGCCCGCGCAGGTCGAGCTCTCCTTGCGCCTTCGCAAGATCCACGAGCAGATCGGCGCGGTGATCGATCGCTTCAAACCCACGTGCGTGGGAATCGAAACGGTGTGGTTCGGGCAGAACATCACTGCGGCGTTCGCAACGGGTCAGGCGCGCGGTGCGGCGCTCGTCGCCTGCGCGGAGGAAAACCTCAGCGTGGGGGAATTCACGCCTCGCCAGATCAAGCTAGCGGTAGTAGGCACGGGCACTGCCGACAAGGAACAGGTGCAATACATGGTAAGCCAGCTGCTCTCGCTCGACTCGGTGCCAAGCCCCGACCACGCTGCCGATGCGTTGGCCGCCGCCATCTGCTACACCACTCACGAAGGCTTCGGCGGACTTGCGAAGTAAGGAGCAAGCATGATCGCGTTTCTCAAGGGAAAGCTCGCCGGCAAAACGCCGCAAGTCGCCTATATCGATGTGAACGGTGTGGGCTACGCCGTCTTCATGTCGGCAACGGCGCTCTCTAGGCTGCCAGAATCCGGCACCACCGTCACAGTGCTCACGTATCTGCAGGTGAGCGATGCGGGCATTGCGCTTTACGGGTTCCTCTCAGAAGAGGAGAAGGCCACTTTCGAGCGCCTGATAGGCGTGACTGGCGTCGGGCCGAAGGTCGCGCTGGCGGCGCTTTCCACATTTTCCCCGCGCGCGCTGGCGGACGCTGTCGCCGCGCAGGATGTCGCCCTCGTGCAGAAGATCCCCGGCGTGGGCAAGAAGAGCGCATCGCGCATCATCCTCGAGCTGAAAGGCTCCTTCGATGCGAGCTTTGAAAGCCTGCTCTCCGAACCTTCCGCGCAAACGATTCTCGACGACAGGCTGAAGGGCGCAACCGAAGCGCTTCTCTCCATGGGATTCACCTCGCAGGAGGCAGAATTGGCGTTGAAGGGGGCTCCCGAGGGTGCGACCGAGGCAGCGCTGTTACAATATGCCCTTAAGCGACTGGGTACGGCTCATTAGATGAAAAGGACGCAATGGCGGACGGTGTTCAAATAGAGGGAATGGTCTTCGAGGCGGCAACTGCGGTGCAGGGTGGAGCGTCCCCGTCTGCAAGCGATCGCGCGGTGGCGCCCAACTTGCAAGAGGACGACCTCGCGCTCGACCGCAGCCTGCGCCCGAAGAAGCTTTGCGACTACTTGGGGCAAACCAAGGTGAAAGAGTCGCTCGCTATCCTTATCGAGGCGGCGCAGCAACGCAAGGAATGCGCCGACCACATCTTGTTCTCCGGGCCTCCGGGGCTTGGCAAGACCACGCTTGCCACGGTGGTCGCCAACGAGCTCGGTGCGAACATCCGCACGACGAGCGGCCCGGCTATCGAGCGAACGGGCGATTTGGCTGCGATTCTCACGAACCTCGAAGAGGGCGACGTCCTCTTCATCGACGAGATTCACCGCCTGAACCGCATGGTCGAGGAAGTGCTCTATCCCGCACTCGAGGATTTCGCGCTCGATATCGTGGTGGGGAAGGGGCCGGCCGCGCGATCGATTCGCCTCGATCTGCCCCACTTCACGCTCATCGGTGCGACGACGCGAACGGGCCTGCTCACAGGTCCTTTGCGCGACCGCTTTGGCATTGCATTCCGCCTGCAGTATTACACGCCCGAGGAGCTCGCAGCAATCGTTGCGCGCTCTGCCGCCATTCTGGACGTTCCCATTTCCGAAGATGGCGCGCTCGAGATCGCCCGCCGCAGCCGCGGAACTCCGCGTTTGGCGAACCGCATGCTCAAGCGCGTGCGCGACTGGGCGCAGGTGAGGGGCGACGGCGTTATCGACGAGGATGTCGCGGCACAGGCGCTCAGCTTCTTCGAGGTGGATAGCTTGGGGCTCGACGCGGTTGACAATCGTATCCTAGAGCTGCTTGCCGTGCAGTTCGGCGGGCGCCCCGTGGGCCTCACCACGCTTGCGTCGGCGCTCTCGGAAGACGCTGACACCATCGAAGACGTGTACGAGCCCTATCTCATGCAGCAAGGGCTTATCGTGCGCACGCCGAAGGGCCGTCAGGCGACCGAGCGCGCTTACGAGCATCTGGGAATCGTGCCGCCGAAGGCCGACTGACGAAGGACCGACTGTAACCTACCGCGAACGGGGAGTGCCATGTTCGAACAAGATTATCTCATGCGTTTGCTCATGCAGTTCATGCAGGCGATGCGCCGCAGTATCGAGCGTGCTGACGACGGCCGTGATCCGGCTGCCGCTGCCGACATGCTCGAGAACGCTATCGGCGACGCGACCGACCTCGACGGGTCGATGCTTCTTTCGCTTGCCCCCGAATCGATGGCATCGGTGCTTCAGGTGTCGGGCGTCGACCCGCATGTCACCGAATACGTCGCGAACAGCTTGCAGCTCGAGTCCGAGTTCCTGCGCAGTGCGGGAAACGATGAGCTCGCAGAGGTTCGCGCAGGCCAGGCGCAAGCGCTCGCCTTGGCCTACGGGTTCGAGCTTGCCGAGGGCACGCCGGCTGAGCGGCTCGACTATCTCGAGTCGACGCAGGACTAAGGGCGAGCCGTTTCCGTTGGCATTTCCCCGCATCGCATGCTTCGGGAAAAATGGTTCGAATTCCTGCGATTTCGGAGCGGTTTCGCAGCGCGATAGCGTATAGTATTCATGTGCCCTCGAAGTGAGGGCGAGTGTTGCCGCCATGCAACGCGCAGAGTTACCTCCCCGGCTTAAGGGGAAGAGAAGAGGATTTTAAAATGGCGGAAGGTACTGTTAAGTGGTTCAACCCGGAAAAAGGCTACGGCTTCATCTCCCAGAAGGATGGCGAAGACCTTTTCGTTCATTTTTCCGAGATCAAGATGGACGGCTTCAAGACGCTCGATGAGGGCCAGGCTGTTTCCTTCGACGTGACCACGGGTCAGAACGGCAAGCTCCAGGCAAGCAATGTGGTGAAGCTGTAAATCCTTTTTACATTCATACATGCTGAACGACCTCGCGAAAGCGGGGTCGTTTTTTATACCTTGACGTGTGGTCTCGTAAAACATAGTAATGGTAATCAAACGCTCGGTATCTAAAGATGTTTTCGTTTCTGGATAGGCTTCGGCGTTGAGGATTTACCGATGATGTTTTCTCGTTGCCATTCGGGGAATGCGCCTGCGCGAGCGTTTGTATTTCCTTTACAATACCAACCCACTATGATTGAAATCTTGAACACCATTGACTCAGTCGTGTGGGGGCCTGCGATGATCGCGCTCCTGCTCGGCACCCATATCTTCCTCACTGTTCGTACGGGCTTCATCCAGCGCAAGCTGCCTCAGGCGCTTCGCATGTCGTGGGGCGGCGGCACCTCGAAGGGCGAGGGTGATATCTCCAACTTCGGCGCGCTTGCGACGGCGCTTGCCGCGACCATCGGCACGGGGTCGATCGTCGGTGTCGCCACGGCAATCCTGGCAGGCGGCCCGGGCGCCGTCTTCTGGATGTGGATCACGGGCGTGTTCGGCATGGCCACGAAGTATGTGGAAGTTTACGCCTCGGTGCGCTACCGCGTGCGCGACCATGCGGGCAACATGCTCGGCGGCGCCATGTACGTGTGGGAACGCGCCTTCACGCGCAAAGACGGCACGCGCCCCTGGTGGGCGAAGCTCGGCGGCATCGCGTTCGCCGCGTTCGCCGTCGTCGCCACCATTGGTACGGGCTCGGCGGTGCAGGCGACGTCCATGACCGGCATCATCACGTCTTCGATTCCCAGCATTCCCGACTGGGCGGTTGGCATCGCCATTGTCGTGCTGGTGGGCATCGTCATCTTCGGCGGCGTGCAGTCCATCTCGCACGTGTGCGAGAAGCTCGTTCCCGTCATGGCGGTCGCCTACGCCGGCGGGTGCATCGTGATTCTGCTGATGAACGCGCCTGCCCTCGGCAGCGCGATCGGCCTCATCTTCGAGTGCGCCTTCACGCCGAAGGCCGCGTTCGGCGGCGCGGTCGGCTCCGGTCTTCTGATGGCGCTGCAATTCGGCTGCGCCCGCGGCCTGTTCTCCAACGAGTCGGGCCTTGGCTCCGCCCCCATCATCGCGGCGGCCGCTAAAACAAAAAACCCTGCCGAGCAGGCGCTTATCGCCATGACCGGCACGTTTTGGTCCACGGTCGTCATTTGCGCGCTCACGGGCATCGTGCTCGTGTCGACGATGATCGCGCACCCCGAAATCCAGGCGGAGGTGCTCGCCGACCCGACGTTCTACACCGGCGCGCAGCTCGCCTCCACCGCGTTCGCCACCATTCCCTATGTCGGAACGCCGATTCTCGTCATCGGCATGGTGTCATTCTCGTACTCCACGATCCTCGGCTGGTCGTACTACGGCAACCGCTGCGCCGCCTACCTGTTCGGCAAGCGCGCCATCCTGCCGTACCACATCGTGTACGTTCTCGTCGCGTTCCTCGGCGCGATCGGCGTGGGCAACGTGGTGTGGACCATCTCCGACATTGGCAACGCGCTTATGGCCATTCCCAACATCATCGCCATACTGCTGCTTTCGGGGCTGATCTGCCGCGAGACGAAACACTACGTCTACGAGGGCAACATCGAGGAAGAAGACACGCGGGAAATTCCCATGATTTTCTCGAAGTAGACGCGGCTGCAAACGAGTCGATAGTTTTCCCCAGGGGCGCCGTCGGGCGCCCTTGTTGTTTACGAGGCGAAGGGAAGTCAGCGGAAAGCGGCGCCCCGCATCGCCTATACTCTTACATCATGAAAAAGATTGCCATCATAGGCGGCGGCGCGGCCGGATTGGCTGCAGCTATCGCCGCCGGAAACGAACTTGCGCGGCTCGGCGCGGCGAACGAGTGCGAAATCGTGCTCTTCGAGGCCGATTCCGAACGCGTCGGCCGCTCGATCCTCGCGACGGGGAACGGCCGCTGCAACTTCTCGAACGCCCACATCGACCCCGCGTGTTACCGCAACGCCGACTTCGTGGAAGCCGCGCTGCGCTCGCTCGCGCGCCTTTCGGAAGTCTCCGAGTGGGGGAGCGCTCAACATGTAGGAGCCTACGGAACATCCGCGCAGGGGAGCGCCCAACCTGCGGGCGCTTTCGAAGCGCCTGGTCGGGAAAGCACCCAATCTGCGAGCGTCTTCGAAGCGCCCGTGCAGCGATTCTTCTCCGACTTGGGCCTTATGTGGCGAGAAGAGGGCGAGGGCCGCATGTACCCAGCAGCCAACAAGGCGTCGTCGGTGCTCGATGTGTTGCGCGCTGCTCTCGATGTGTCGGGTGCGCGCGTGGAGTTCGGGAAATCCCTTCGTGCAATCGAGGCGCCTGCGAGAGGGAAGGGCCGCTTCCATCTGCGCTTTTCCGACGGTTCGATCGCTCATGCCGAAAAGGTCGTTCTCGCTGTTGGCGGGCGTGGTATGAGCGCCGTCGATATGCCCTCCGCAATTCCGTGCGAGCCGATGCGTCCAGTCCTGGGGCCGCTTGCCACCGATTCGCGCATCACGCGGCAGCTGAACAACATCCGCGTGAAGTGCGCCGTCTCACTCGAGCGGTCGGGAAGCCTCGTCGCGCGCGAGGAAGGCGAGCTTTTGTTCCGCGACTACGGCGTGTCGGGCGTGTGCGTGTTCAACCTGTCGCGCCTGGCCCGCGAGGGGGATGTCCTCTCGATCGATTTCCTGCCGCATATGCTCTCCGCCGACCGCGATGCGTGGCTGTTCGCGCGGCGCAAGCACCTCTCGGCCCGCCTGGGCGAGAACGGCCAGATTGCAGCCGAGGACGTGCTGCGCGGCGCGATGCTTCCCCAGGTGGCGCAGGTGCTTTGCAAGTGTGCGGGCATCGATCCTGCGCGCCTGCTCTCCAAGAAAGACGTCCTTGCGCTTTCGCGTGTCATCGGCGGCTTGCGCCTTACGGTTCGAGGCATCGGCGACGCGAAGCAGTGCCAGGTCTCGCGTGGTGGGCTTTCGATTGCGGCGTTTGATCCGGAAACGATGGAGGCCGTGTGCGCGTCGGGTCTGTTCGCAGCTGGCGAGGCACTTGACGTGGATGCTCCCTGCGGGGGCTACAACCTGCATTGGGCATGGTCATCGGGCCTGCTCGCGGGCGTGTCTGCTGCTCGCAGTGTCGTGTCGGCCAATGGGGAAGGGAAAGGGAAATGAGCTCGAAGGATACCCGCGGCGACAAGGGCGCGAACACTGGCAAGAGGGCAGGCGGCAACAAGAAGATGAGCGGCGACAAGCTGTCCACCGGCAGCAAGGGGCCAGGCGGTGGCAAGAAGGCGGCAGGTCGTCCCCGTCGCGGGGGAAAGACCAAATCGCAAGCCACTTTCCGCCATCGTGACGGTCGAGCGTCGCATCGTGTCGCCTCCTTCGACGCAAGTGCGCTCGAGGGAGCGGAGTTTATCGAGGTGTCCAACGTCGCGCTTCCGCTTGACGCAGGGCTGGATGACCTTGCAAGCGAGGCAAACCGCCTGACCCCTGTCCCGCGTGCGGCTGGGGCAGAGCACCCGACCCCCGCTGCGCCCGCGACTCCTCCCGCGCCTGTCGCGCCCGCGGAGGGTTCCCATGCGGAGAGCCTCTCGCGCACCGCAATCGCCTCCGCGCTCGGGATTGCACCCAGGGACATCGCGTCGTTTTCCCTGGTGAAGCGAAGTGTCGATGCGCGGAAGAAGTCGAACGTTCACTTCAACGCCACCTATGCCGTCCGTCTTGCGCGAGGCATGGCCTACGACGTGCTTTCCCCCGCTCGCGGGGTGGGCGTCCGCGCGTACGACCCGCCTGCGCCGCTCGTGATTCCCGATTTGCGCTCGCACGCGGCATTGTCGGATAGGCGCATCGTGGTTGCGGGAACGGGCCCGGCGGGGCTGTTCTGCGCGCTGTACCTGGCGGAAGCGGGGTTGCGCCCGCTCGTGGTCGAGCGCGGTGCCGCAGTCGACGAGCGCACGGCGGCCATCGAGTCCTTCAACGCGGGCGGCCCGCTCGATGTGACGGCGAACGTGCAATTCGGGGAAGGCGGCGCTGGCACGTTTTCCGACGGCAAGCTGACCACGGGCACGAAAAGCCCGCATATCCGCCACGTGCTCGAGGCGTTCGTCCAGGCGGGCGCGCCTGACGAGATCCTCTGGCAAGCGAAGCCCCATATCGGCACCGACAAGCTGCCCGCCGTCGTGAAAAGCATTCGCGAGCGCATCGTCGCCGCAGGTGGTGAGGTGCGTTTCCTCACCCGTTTAGCCGATATCGAGTTGGCAGGCGGTGCGGTTCGCTCGGTCGTGCTGGAGGATTCCCACACGGGCGCGCGTGAAGCGGTCGAAGCCTCGCGCGTCATCGTCGCGTGCGGGCACTCGGCGCGCGACATCTTCGAGCTCGCCCGCGATCGGGGGTTCGCGCTCGAGCGCAAGCCCTTCTCGATGGGCGTGCGCATCGAGCATCCGCAGTCGCTCATCAACCGTGCGCAGTACGGTGCGGCTGCGAAGCACGCGGCGCTCGGTGCTGCCGATTACAAGATGGCGGTGCGCGTCCCTGTTCGCACGGGCGACACTCACACGGATGTTGCAAGCGACAATGCAACCCGCGGCGTGTATACCTTCTGCATGTGCCCAGGTGGGGAAGTCGTCGCGGCGGCAAGCGAGGAGGGCGGTGTCGTCGTGAACGGTATGAGCCGCTTCGCGCGCGATGGCGAGAATTCCAACAGCGCGCTGCTCGCCGACGTGCGACCCGACGACTTGCCGGGGAACGACGTCATGGAAGGTGTCCGCCTGCAACGCGAAGTCGAGCATGCGGCGTTTGAACTTGCTCGCCGCAACGGCGGGGTGCCCTATGCCGCGCCCGCGCAGACGGTGGGAGATTTTCTTTCGGGTGCTACATCTTCGAGCGGGCAAGCTGAAGGCAAGCAGCCGGGTGGTATGGTTGCGGCTGCGTCCGAGGCTTGCCGCCGCACGGTCGCGCCTGGGCATCCTCGCCGCGTTGGTGCGTCTGAATCGCATAGCCGCCTGGTCGTGCGCCCGAGCTACCCGCGCGGTGTCGCTTGGTGCGACCTGCGCGAGTGCCTTCCCGCGTTCATCTGCGACGCGCTTGCGCAAGGCCTGCCGCTGCTCGATGCGAAGCTGCACGGGTTCGCCGACCCCGCAGCTGTGCTCACCGGCCCCGAAACGCGCAGTTCAAGTCCCATCCGCATGGTTCGCGGAAAGAACTTTCAGGCGCGATGGGCAAGCGATTCGCCCGCTTCGGACGAGGAACCGGCCACTCGCGTCTATCCGTGCGGCGAAGGCGCAGGTTACGCGGGCGGCATCATGAGCGCTGCCGTCGATGGCCTGCGCGTAGCCGAGGCGATCGCGGCCGAGCTCTCTTCCCGCTAGCACCCCTCGCGCCCGCTGCTCGCTATCTGCTAGTCAGCCCTCGCTCGTCGCCATCCCAGCCCCTGCGTCCGCGCCTCGCTGCTCGTTGCCCTTCCGTCGCGCGCGTCGCGCCCGCCCTCGCTCCTCGCTCGCACTGCCCGCGGCTCGTTGCCATCTCGGCCTTGCGCCCGCCAACCCGCTCGCGGCCCCGCCGGGCCGCGAGTGCTACAATTTAGGGCACGCCGCTGCGCGCGCCGCGCGTACGGCGAACGACAAGTGCTTGAAAAGGTGGTTCCATTGGCGCGTCTTTCCGATTCGATTGCGGTCACGGCGTCTGTCCTCAAGAAGGGACAGCCCGCGATATTCCCCACGGAAACGGTGTATGGCCTGGGCGTTTCTATTCGCCACGCCGCGTCTCCCGATATCCTGTACAGCCTGAAGCGCCGCGAGAAGGCAAAGCCCATCTCGTGGCTTGTCTCCCAGCAAGACGACCTCGCACGCTTCGGCCGCTGCGTCCCCGAGTTCGCCTTTGTGCTCGCCCGAACGTTTTGGCCGGGCCCCCTTACGCTGATCGTCAAGGCGTCGGACGAGGTACCCGAGGCGTTTCGCTCGAGCACCGACACGATCGGACTTCGCATGCCGAACAACGCCTGCGCGCTCGAGCTGATCGACGCGGTAGGGTGCCCCCTTGCAACGACCTCGGCAAACGTGTCGGGAAAACGCCCAGCGGGCTCCTTCGACGACCTCGACGCCGGCCTTTGCTCCCAGGTTTCCGCGGTGCTTTCGGACGGGGAAGACGGCTCCAAGAGCGGCATCGCCTCAACGGTCGTCGACTGCACGCAGGACCATCCCGTGATCGTGCGCGAAGGTGCCATCACCATCGCGGACATCAAGTCACTTTCGTAGGTTGCCTGTCCGCGCGCGGGGCTTTCCCGCTATACTGAGGGGCGACGGGAAAATCGCTTTGGCGTAAGGGGGAGTCTCGTGTCCAAACCAGTTGAGAAATCATCGGTAGGGTTCAGGTCGTTCGACAAGTCTTCCCAGATAAAAGGGGTATTATGGCAGCCCGTTGCCTTGCATGGCGCATCGGGTGCCGCTCCTCGTGCAATCGTGCAGATCGTCCATGGCATGTCCGAGCACATCGGCCGCTACGAGGATTTCGCTCGCTTCCTTGTGAGTGCCGGCTTTTCGGTGTGCGCCCACGACCACATCGGACACGGCCGCTCGGTCACCGACCCGATGGACTTGGGGCACATGCCCCTCGATTGCGGGAAGGACGCCCTCATCGAGGACGTTCACGAGATGCGAAAAACGGTGAGCGCCCGCTTCTCGCGCAAGACGCCCTACTTCATCTTCGGGCATTCCATGGGAAGCTTTGTCACGCGGGCGTACCTGTCCCGCCATGCGGAAGGCCTTTCGGGCGCCGTGATTTGCGGCACCGGCAACGAGCCCGTCGTGAAGTCGAAGATGGGACACGCTCTTGCTTGCCGAGTCGCCGCCAAGCAGGGGGAACGCACGCGCAGCAAGCTGCTCCACAACCTTGCGGACGGGGCCTTTTCGAAGGCCGTCAAAGACGCGCGCACGCCTCTCGACTGGCTTTCCACCGATCCCGCAGTCGTCGATGCCTACATTGCCGACGACCTGTGCGGCCAGACGTTCACGGCTGGCGCCTACGCGACGCTCACGAGCCTTACTGCCGAGGTCGCGACGCTCGATTCGGCGCTCGCGATTCCCTCCGAGCTGCCTATCCTTCTCGTCGCCGGCACGCTCGACCCGGTGGGGAACAAGGGGCGCGGCGTGAAAAGCACGGCCGCCCTGTTCGAGAAGGCGGGAATCAAAGACGTTGAGGTGAAGCTCTACCAGGGCATGCGCCACGAGATCTTGAACGAGCCCGGCAAGCAGCAGGTCTACGACGACGTGCTCGCCTGGATCGACCGCCATATCGGCTGATTTCCCGATTCCCCAGTTGGCTGGCAGCATTGGAAGCGCTGGAAACACCGGAAACGCTAGAATCATCGGAAATATCCCTTCGAGGAGATAAGTATGTCGAAAACCTACGTTGTCGCGCTTGACCAGGGGACTACGTCTTCCCGGGCGATGCTCATCGACCGCGAGGGGCGAGTCGCGGACGTGGTGCAAAACCCCTTCCCGCAGATTTTCCCCAGGCCGGGCTGGGTCGAGCACGATCCGCGCGATATCCTCTCGTCGCAGCTCGGGGCGCTGACAGAACTTTTGGTATCGAATGATTTGGGACCTCGTGACATCGACTCCATCGGCATCACCAACCAGCGCGAGACCACGGTCGTGTGGAACCGTGAGACCGGTCAGCCGGTAGCGAATGCCATCGTGTGGCAGTGCCGCCGAACGGCGCCTCTCGTCGAGGAGCTGTGCGGGGTCCCGGAAATCGCGGCGGAGGTCACGCGCCGCACGGGCCTTGTGCCCGATGCGTACTTCTCTGCCAGCAAGATCCGCTGGATCCTCGACAACGTCCCCGGCGCTCGCGAGGATGCGCTCCAGGGAAAGCTCGCATTCGGCACGGTCGACTCGTGGCTTTTATGGGCGCTCACGCAGGGCGAGGTGCACGCCACCGACGTCACCAACGCGAGCCGCACCATGCTCTTCAACATCCACGACATGAAATGGGACCCGTGGCTGCTTGACCTGTTCGACATCCCCGCTTCGATGCTTCCCGAGGTACGCCCCTCGTCGGGCGACTTCGGCGTGACGAGAAATCCCGCCGTCTTCCCCGGCGTGCCCATCCGCGGTATCGCGGGCGACCAGCAGGCGGCGCTGTTCGGGCAGTGCTGTTTTTCGCCCGGGCAGGCGAAAAACACCTACGGCACGGGTTGCTTCCTTCTGATGAACACGGGGCGCGAGGCGTGCGAGTCGAAAAACGGCCTGGTCACTACCATTGCCGCGAGTGCGCCTGATGCAAAGGGCCCTGAATATGCGCTCGAGGGAAGCGTGTTTATGGCGGGTGCTCTTCTGCAGTGGCTGCGCGACGAGATGGGCCTTATCGATGACGTGGCCGACACCTGCGAGATCGCCCGCAGCGTCGAGAGCACGGAGGGCGTCTACATCGTGCCCGCCTTCACTGGCCTTGGCGCCCCCTATTGGGACGCCGAAGCGCGCGGCACGGTCGTCGGCCTCACGCGCGGCTCGACCCGCGCCCACTTCGTCCGCGCGGCGCTCGAATCGCTCGCTTACCAGGTGCATGACCTGGTGGTAGCGATGGAGGCCGACTCGGGCGTGAAGCTCTCCGAGCTCAACGTCGACGGCGGCGCGTCGAAAAACGACTTCCTCATGCAGTTCCAATGCGATATGCTTCGCACGTCGCTTCATCGCCCGCAGAACGCGGAGACCACTGCCGCCGGCGCCGCGTATCTGGCCGGTTTGTCGACGGGCTTTTGGGAGAGCACCGACCAGCTGCGCGGGTTGCGCGCGACCGACGACATCTACGAGCCGCAGATGGACCACACGCGCCACGCCGAGCTTTTGGAAGGATGGCGGCGCGCGGTGGGGCATACGAAGACGAAATAGGACAAGTTCACGACATAAGGGAGAGTAGGAACATGATTATCAGCATCGCAAGCGATCACGCGGGTTTTGAGCAGAAGCAACTTTTGGCTGCCTATCTTGAAGAGAAGGGCTACGAGGTGCACGACCTGGGCCCCGACTCCGACGACCGCGTCGATTACCCCGACTTCGCCGCCAAGGTCGCCCACGAGGTGGCAGGCGGCGTGGCGACGTACGGCGTTCTCGTGTGCGGCACGGGAATCGGCATGGCCGTCGCCGCTAACAAGATCAACGGCATCCGCGCGGTGAACGCCATCAACACTCAGTTCGCCGAGCTGTGCCGCGAGCACAACGACGCCAACATCGTGACGCTGTCGGGTCGCTTCGTCGACGTGGAGGAAAATAAGCGCATCCTCGACGTGTTCCTGTCCACCGATTTCGGCGGCGGCCGCCACGCGGGCCGCGTCGAGAAGATTATGGCGCTCGAGACGCCCTCGGCGTAGCGGTCGCGCTTCCCAGTCGAGTCAAATTTCCCTTGACCAACGCAAGCTTCCCCTAACCAAGTTGTAACAATTGCGCCTGCTCATTGTGCTAGAGTGGGCGCATACTTTTTTCGGGCTCTGGAAGGGGCGAGTTATATGACGTTGCAATATGTAAGTGAAAGCGATCCTGAGGTCGCCGACGTTCTCCGCGCTGAGCTGGGACGTCAGCGCACAAGTGTCGAACTCATCGCTTCGGAGAACTTCACTAGCCCGGCTGTCATGGAGGCCATGGGCAGCGTGCTCACCAACAAGTACGCGGAAGGTTATCCTGGCAAGCGCTACTACGGCGGCTGTGAGAAGGTCGACATCGTGGAGGATCTCGCGCGCAATCGCGCCTGCAAACTCTACGGCGCGCAGTTCGCGAACGTTCAGCCCCATTCCGGCGCGAACGCGAACCTGGCGGCGTACTTCGCGCTGATCAAGCCCGGTGACACCATTTTGGGTATGGGCCTCGACAACGGCGGCCATCTTACCCACGGCAGCCCGGCGAACTTCTCGGGCAAGCTCTACCATGCGGAATCCTACGGCGTCGATCCCGTGACCGAGGTCATCGACTACGATGCGCTCCTCAAAAAGGCGAAGGAAGTTCGCCCGAAGGTCATCGTCGGTGGTGCTTCCGCCTATCCTCGCACGATCGACTTCCCGCGCATGGCCGAGATCGCGCATGAAGTGGGCGCCTACCTTATGGTGGACATGGCCCACATCGCCGGCCTCGTCGCCACGGGCGCACATCCCAGCCCCGTGCCGTATGCCGACATCACGACGTCGACCAGCCACAAGACGCTGCGCGGTCCGCGCGGCGGCTTCATCCTGACGAACTCCGAGGAGCTCTTCAAGAAGATCAACTCCGCGGTGTTCCCCGGTTCACAGGGCGGCCCGCTCATGCATGTCATCGCCGGCAAGGCGGTCGCGTTTGGCGAGGCGCTCAAGCCTGAGTTCAAAACCTACATCGACCATGTGGTCGAGAACGCGAAGGCGCTCGGCCAGGGCATGACCGACGGCGGCCTGCGCCTGGTGTCGGGCGGCACGGACAATCACTTGTGCCTCGTGGACCTCACGCCTGCCGATGTCACTGGCAAGGACGCCGAGAAGCTGCTCGAGCGCGTTAGCCTCACGGTTAACAAGAACACCATCCCCAACGAGCAGCGCAGCCCCTTCGTGGCGAGCGGCATTCGCGTCGGGTCCGCTGCGGCCACCACGCGCGGCTTCACAAAGGACGACTTCTACGAGGTCGGCCTGTGCATTGCCGGCACCGTGTTCAACGCCGACGATGACGCAAAGCTCGCCGACATCAAGAAGAAGGTCGACGCGATGCTCGAGGCCCATCCGCTCTACCCGGGTTTGGAGTACTAGAAGCCGCCCGCCGGGCAGACGATATCGTGCGCCAGGTCGACGAGTTTCGACGCTTTTCCGCGAAGATGGGCGAAAGTGTGCGGTACGACCCTTCAACGCGGGCGGGGGAGATGGCGCTTTCTCGAATTCTTGTCCTGTGCAAACATCGGTTGTGGCTCACGTGGCAACCCAATGCTGGTAGAATCGCATGAAACGGTGAAGGGCTCGCGGCTTACCGCGGGCCCTTTTCTTTATGGAAGCGAACTTCGGCCGAAAGAAGGAACCATGGACAACAGCCGCGTCACCCTCGTCGATCACCCTATGGTGCAGCATAAGCTTTCCATCTTGCGCGACAAGGCGACTTCCTGCAAGCAATTCCGCGAGCTCGTGCGCGAGCTTGCCCTGTTCGAGGGCTACGAGGCGACGCGCGATTTGCCGCTGGCCGACGTGGACGTCGAAACCCCCATCTGCACGGCGCGCTGCAAGCAGGTGTCGGGCAAGAAACTCGCGGTGGTGCCCATCCTCCGCGCGGGCCTCGGTATGGTCGACGGTGTGCTCGACTTGATTCCCGCGGCGCGCGTGGGACATCTGGGCATGTACCGCAACGAGGAGACTCACGAGCCGGTTCCCTATTACGACAAGATGCCCGAGGACATCGCCAACCGCACGGTGCTTGTGGTCGACCCGATGCTCGCGACGGGCGGCTCGATCATCTCGGCCGTCACCTACCTTCGCTCGCGTGGCGTCACCGGCGAGATCAAGCTTATGGTCCTCGTCGCCGCGCCGGAGGGCATCGACGCCGTCCTCGCCGCCGACGACAACGTGCACATCTACACGTGCGCCATTGACGAGGGGCTGAACTCCGCGGCCTACATCGTCCCCGGCCTCGGTGACGCCGGGGACCGCATCTTCGGGACTAAATAACAGTCCTGTGGACTGTTATTTCCCTGTCTATGCGCCCGAGCGGGCGCGTCCCCGAACGCGCGAAGCGTCGGTCGGGGACAGGGAAGTCGAGTAGGACTGCCGAGCGACTGAGCGTCGCCGCGCTCTCGCCATATGAGGGATGGATTTCCAATGACTCAAGATAAGAGACCCAGCTGGGACGAATACTTCATGACGCTTGCCAACCAGGTCGCCACGCGCACGACGTGCATGCGGCGCGGGGTGGGGGCCGTCATCGTGAAGGAGCGCCGCATCCTTGCGACGGGGTACAACGGCGTGCCGGCGGGACTTGCGCACTGTGCCGAGACCGGATGCTTACGCCAGCAGCTCGGCGTTCCCTCGGGGCAGCGCCATGAGATCTGCCGCGGACTCCATGCCGAGCAGAACGCCATCATCCAGGCAGCGCGCTACGGAATCAACATCGCGGGCGCCTCGATCTACATCAACACCCAGCCCTGCGTCGTGTGCGCGAAGATGATCATCAACGCCGATATCGAGGAGATCATCTACCAAAATCCCTATCCCGACGAGCTCGCCATGTCGATGCTCGAAGAGGCAGGAATCAAGCTTAGGGTGTTCGAGCCGGCGAACAAGTAAAGGATTGACCTCGCAAAATACGAGTCACACGAAGCGTCTCGGCAAGGCGGCTCGCGTGTGAGCGGTCCCTCTTTTCGGCCAAGCGCGCTCAAATGACCGCTCACCCGAAAAAAGGACGTGTTTCCTACGGCGCCTTCGCGACTCCTTCACATTCGGCTATTATACGGAAGGCTTTTAGAAGGGCGCAGTGCGCGCAGAGGGTCAAGGAAAGAAGGACATGGTAGTAGCAATCATCGTCGCGGTGCTCGTTGGACTGGTGAGCGTCATCCCGTTCAATGTGGCTATCAAGAAGATCCGCGCGGTCGATCCGACCAAGTCTTTGAATCTCCTCGGCCCTTTCCTTTTGACCATTGCCGCGTCGTTTGTCATCCTCGTCGCGGGTATGGTCGTGTGCAAGCTCGTTGCGTCTGACGTCGCGCTCGCGTATGCGGTTGCGGAACTTGTCGCATTCGTGGTCGGGGTTATTGTCTTCGGCGTGTTTTTGTCGAAGCGTCGATAGAGAAGGAAAAAGGAGAGGTACATGGCTTTTGAACTAACGGGCAATCCCCTGAACGATATCTCCGCTCCTATTGAGGAGCTCAGCGAGTCGTTCAACTCGACGCTCGTCTTCGATTTCGGCAATGGCGTCGGAATCACCCAGTACACCTTTTGGATGATCATCATCTGCGCGATCGTAATCGTGGGCGTGCTCGTGGGCGTGCGCAAGATCAAGGTCGTTCCCGAGGGCAAGTTCGCGGGCCTTGTGGAGTGGGGTTACGACGCAGTTCGCCGCAACATGGGTGAGGGCGCTATCGGCCATGGCTACAAGAAGCACATCCCGTTCATCGCGACCATGTTCTTCTTCATCCTCATCTCCAACGTGATCGGCCTTATCCCGGGCGCGAAGACGCCGACCGGCACCCTGTCCGTCACGTTCGCACTTGCATTGCTCTCTTTCCTGTACTTCAACTTCTACGGCATCAAGGCCAAGGGCGGCTGGGGCTACATCAAGTCCATCGCTCCGTCGGGCCTTCCTAAGCCGATGGTTCCCATCATCTGGTTCTTCGAGTTCTTCTCCCTGGTTATCCGCCTGCTGACCCTTGCCGTTCGACTTTACGGCAACATGTTCGCCGGCCATATGATCCTTGGCATCTTCGCGATCATGACCCAGTTCTTCATCCTCGATCTGATCTCGTTCGCCAATCCCGCAGGCGTCGCCGCGATTGCATGGGCCGTGTTCCTCGTCGCCATGTACGCGCTCGAATGCCTCGTTGCCTTCCTGCAGGCATACGTGTTCTCCGTGCTGACGGCCGTGTACGTGGGCCTCGCTCAGAGCGAGCACTAGAACCGCGCGGGCCGCGCCCGCATCGCGCCGAAAGGCGCACCAATTCGGTTTCAACGACGTTTCCGTTAGAAACGCCGAGAGACATAAGTAAAGCAGTTTTTGAGAAAAGGCTCAGAAACGAAAAAAGGAGGAAAAGTGGAAGCTACTCTCGTTATCGCAGCCCTGAAGGTTGTCGGCTACGGCCTCGGCACCATCGGCCCAGGCATCGGTCTTGGTCTTTGCGGCTATGGCCTGTGCGTTGGCTCTGCTCGCCAGCCCGAGCTCGCCGGCAAGCTCTTCACCAACGCGCTTATCTTCGGCGCTCTGGCTGAGGCACTCGCCCTTATCGGCTTCGTTCTTACCTTCATCTTCTAAATCGGCTGTATCGTTTTAGAAATACACGCTGAGAGAGAAGGTGGATGAGTGAAAGCAAAACTGAAGACGAAGTTGGCAAAGGCCGGTGTCGCAGCTGCATCTGCAGCAAGCCTTGCATGTGCTTTCCCCACCCTCGCGTTCGCCTCTGAGGAGAAAGAAGGCATCGCGGTGCTCATTCCCGATATGAATGAGTTCATTCCGATGCTCGTTGCCTTCATCATCATTCTCATCGTGCTGGCCAAGTTCGGTTGGCCCGTGGTTGACAACATCATCACGAAGCGCGAGAGCACCATCAAGGAAGCCCTTAAGAAGTCTGAGGAAGCCCAGGCAGAAGCCGAGCGCACGCTTGCCGAGTACAAGCGCCAGCTCGAGGAAGCTAAGGCTCAGTCCGCGAAGATCATCGCGGATGCGAAGGCTACGGGCGAGGCTGTCAAGGCCGACATCACCAACAAGGCCCAGGCTGAGTCTGCCCAGATGATCGAAAAGGCTCGCGGTGCGATCGAGGCCGAGAAGAAGGCCGCTGTCGCCGAGCTGCAGGGTTCTATCGCCGATCTGTCTGTCGACGTGGCTTCTCGCCTTGTCGGCCACGACCTGAACGACGATGAGCACCGCAAGATCATCGAGCATTACGTGACCGAGGCGGGCAGTTTCAATGCCTAATAACCGCCTCATCACCAAAGAGAAGATCGCCGCGTACGCATCGGTACTCCTCGATGCCGCGAACACTTCCGGCGGCCAAGATGCTGTTCTCGAAGTGCGCGAACAGGCGGAGAAGATCGTCTCCGTGATGCGGACGAATGTCGATCTTTCAGGCGCCCTGGAAGACGCGGCGTACACGCCCGAACAGAGGGCCCAGATTGCACGTGCGGCTTTTGCGCAGTGCAACCCTGCTTTCACCGAGGTTCTGGCCGTCATGGCCGAGCGCGGTGAGATCAAGTTGCTCCCGCAGGTCCGTGCAAGCTACGAAAACCAGGTGGAAACCAAGCTCAACCTGTGCATCCTCGATGTGACCACGGTTGTTGAGCTCGATGACCATCTGCGCGACATCATCAAGCAAAAAGCCGAATCCGAGCTGGGCATGAAGGTCGTTCTTCGCGAACGCATCGACAAGTCCATCTTGGGCGGCATCATCATGAGCGCGGGCGACAAGCGCATTGACGCGAGCGTGGCTAGCCAGCTCAACAATGCGCGCATCGTGCTGAAGAAGAAAACAGATGGAGGTGAATGCTAGTGACTGAAATTACCGCACAGTCCATTGACGAAGCGCTGCGTAAGCAGTTGGCCTCCCTTGAAGTGAGCGTTGATTCCCGCGAGGTCGGTACCGTCATCCAGGTCGGCGACGGCATCGCTCGTGTTGACGGTCTGAAGAACGCGATGGCTGGCGAGCTTCTCGAGTTCGTCGGATCCAACGGTAAGACCGTGTTCGGCTTGGCCCAGAACCTCGAAGAGGATGAGGTCGGCGCCGTTCTTCTCGGTGACGTCACCGCAATCAAGGAAAATGATCAGGTCCGCACCACGGGCCGCATCATGGAGGTTCCGTCCGGCAAAGGCCTGCTCGGCCGCGTCGTGAACCCGCTCGGTATGCCGATCGACGGCAAGGGCGAGATCGAGGCCGAAGGCACCCGCCCGGTCGAGTTCAAGGCTCCTGGCGTTATCAGCCGCAAGCCTGTTCACGAGCCGATGCAGACCGGTATCATGGCTATCGACTCCATGATTCCTATCGGACGTGGCCAGCGCGAACTTATCATTGGCGACCGCCAGACCGGTAAGACCGCTATCGCCATCGACGCCATCATCAACCAAAAAGACGAAGACATGATCTGCATCTATGTTGCGATCGGTCAGAAGGCTTCCACGGTTGCCGGCGTTATGGAGACTCTTGAGCGCTACGACGCCATGAAGTACACGATCATCGTGTCCGCAACGGCTGCCGATTCCGCTCCGCTGCAGTACATCGCGCCTATGGCCGGTGCTGCAATGGGCGAGTACTTCGTCTACAACGGCGAAGACGGCAAGCCCGCAGGCCCGGAGAACCCGGGACGTCATGTGCTCATCATCTACGATGACTTGTCCAAGCAGGCGGTGGCCTACCGACAGATGTCGCTGACCCTCCGTCGCCCGCCGGGACGCGAAGCATATCCTGGCGACATCTTCTACCTGCATTCTCGCCTGCTCGAGCGTGCAGTCAAGATGTCCGACGAGTACGGCTGCGGCTCCATGACGGCTCTGCCGATCATCGAGACCCAGGCTGGCGACGTCTCCGCTTACATTCCGACCAACGTGATTTCCATTACCGACGGTCAGATCTTCCTGTCGACGGACCTGTTCTTCCAGGGCCAGCGACCGGCAGTCAACGTTGGTATCTCGGTTTCGCGCGTTGGCGGCTCCGCTCAGACCAAGGCTATGAAGTCCGTCGCAGGCACCCTGCGCCTCGACTTGGCCGCTTACCGCGAGCTGCAGGCATTCACGCAGTTCGGCAGCGACCTCGATAAGGCGACGCAGGATCAGCTGAACCGCGGCGCTCACATGACCGAGCTTCTGAAGCAGGGTCGTTACGTCCCGATGTCCTTCTACGATCAGGCTATCGCCATCTATGCTGGCGGTAACGGCTACCTCGACGATATCCCGGTTGCCGATGTTGTTCGCTTCCGTGGCGAGCTCATCGAGTACCTGCATGCGTCTAAGCCTGCCATCGTTGAGAGCGTCAAGACCGAGAAGAAGTTCACCGACGAGACCAAGACCGAGCTGAATGCCGCTATCGAGGCGTTCAAGACCCAGTTTTCGCCTTCGGTGTAAGGTAGGTATCATATGCCCAACCTTCACGACATAGAAAGGCGAATCAACTCCGTCACCTCGACGAAGCAGATTACGCGCACGATGGAGATGGTCGCGGCGGCGAAGATCCGTCGCGCCACCGACCGTGTGTTCAATGCGCTTCCTTGGGCTAACTGCATCTCCGACATGCTGATCAGCACGGCGAAATACGCCCCGCTCGATTCCGAGCCTCTGCTGATCACGCATGACGAGGTGAAGCGTGCCGTCGTCGTTGTGGTCACGTCGGATCGTGGGCTTGCAGGCGGTTTCAACAGCAACGTGCTCCGCGAAGCCGAGAAGCTTATCAAGGCGAAGGAAAAGCAGGGCATCGAGGTTGAGGTTATCGCTTGCGGTAAGAAGGCCATCGGCTACTTCAACTACCGTGGCGTCAAGCCGATCTTCGAGTTCCGCGATCTGTCTGCAGATCCTACCTACGAAGAGGCTGCAGAGATTTCCGCCTACATCGGGGAAGGCTACAACCACGGCTACGAGAACGGGCAGATTGACGAGGTTACCCTCGTGTTCAATCACGCCAAAAACGGTGCCGAGCAGACGCTCATCGTGCAGCAGGTTCTGCCGATCAACATGATGAGCTTTGCCGATGTTCTCGGTTTGGAGCCGAAGGAAGAGGATGTCCTCGAGCCTTATCGTGATGGGGAGAAGAAGATTCCCGGCGATGTGGACTTCGAGCCCGATGCTGCAACCGTTATGCACCAGCTCATGGTGGCGTACCTGCGCAACACGTTCTACTACGCGCTGATTGATTCGGCCGCAGCAGAGCAGGGCGCTCGTCGTACGGCTATGAAGTCGGCGACCGACAACGCTACCGAGATGGCCGAAACGTTGACCAGACTGTACAACCGCGTCCGTCAGGGTGCCATTACGACCGAGATTTCGGAAATCGTCGGTGGCGCAGCGGCTTTGGAGGATTAAATATGAGTGAACATATGCTTACAAGAGAGGAGCTCGAGGCCAGCAAGGGCGCTACCGGCCGCATTGTGCGTATCGTCGGTCCTGTTGTCGACGTGGAATTCCCCGCGGAATCCATGCCGGGAATCTACAACGCTCTTACGGTTGACGCGAAGACGCTCGCGGGCGACATGCATGTCGTTCTCGAAGTCGAAACGCATCTTCCTGGCAACCTCGTCCGCTCCGTCGCTATGAGCTCGACTGACGGTCTGGTTCGTGGCCTCGAGGTGCTCGACACCGGTCATCCGATCATGATGCCCGTTGGCAACGAGACCCTGGGCCGCATCTGGAACGTCATGGGCGAGCCTGTTGACGAGAAGCCGATGCCCGATGTGACCGGCTACATGCCGATTCACCGTCCGGCTCCCGATTATGATCAGCTGTCCACCAAGACGGAGATCTTCGAGACCGGCATCAAGGCCATCGACCTCATCGAGCCGTTCATCAAGGGCGGCAAGACCGGCCTGTTCGGCGGCGCAGGCGTCGGCAAGACCGTTATCATTCAGGAGCTTATCAACAACCTCGCTCAGGAGCACGGCGGCACGTCCGTGTTCACCGGCGTAGGCGAGCGTACCCGTGAGGGTACCGACCTGTTCCTCGAGATGAGCGATTCCGGCGTTATCAACAAGACCTGCTTGGTTTACGGCCAGATGAACGAACCGCCGGGAGCGCGTCTGCGCGTCGGCCTCGCTGGTCTGACTGAAGCTGAGTACTTCCGCGATCAGGGCCAGGACGTGCTTTTGTTCGTGGACAATATCTTCCGCTTCACCCAGGCTGGTTCTGAGGTGTCCGCACTTCTCGGCCGTATGCCTTCTGCTGTAGGCTATCAGCCGACGCTGGCTACCGAGATGGGCGACCTTCAGGAGCGCATTACCTCGACCGCAACCGGTTCCATCACCTCGGTGCAGGCCGTCTACGTTCCTGCTGACGACTTGACCGACCCGGCTCCGGCCACCACGTTCACGCACCTCGACGCGAAGACGGTTCTTTCCCGTTCCATCGCTGAGCTCGGCATCTACCCGGCTGTCGACCCGCTGGAGTCCACCTCCCGCGCACTCGACCCGCAGATCGTCGGCGAGGAGCACTACCGCGTGGCTGTCGGCATCCAGGAGCTCCTGCAGAACTACAAGGACCTCCAGGACATCATCGCCATCCTTGGTATGGACGAGCTTTCCGAAGAGCAGAAGCTGATCGTGAACCGTGCCCGTAAGGCGCAGCAGTTCTTCGGCCAGTGCTTCCACGTGGCCAAGCAGTTCACCGGCCTCGACGGCAAGTACGTCAAGCTCGAGGACACTATCCGTTCGTTCGGTGACATCCTCGACGGCAAGTGCGACGAGATTCCTGAGCAGTTCTTCCGTCTGAAGGGCTCCATCGACGAGGTGTACGCTGCTTACAACGAGTCGAAGGAAAAAGCCAATGCCTAAATTCCGTTGCACGGTGGCTATTCCGACCCGCGAGTTGTTCCACGGCGAGATCGAGTACGCTCAGATCCCGGGCAGTGAGGGCGATCTCGGCGTTATGGCCGGCCACGAGATGTTCGTGTGCACCAACCGCCCTGGCGTGTTGACGCTGACGCTCGATGAGGCTGGCAAGGATAAGCGCTACTTTGTGACGTACGGCGGATTCGCCCAGGTGCTCGACAACAACCTGTCGGTTCTCGCCCGCATGGGCAAGGACGTCGACAGCATCGACGTCGAGGAACTCACCACTAAAGCGGCGAAGCTTCGTGAGGCTATCGCTCAGCTCGAGGGCAAGGGCGATGACCAATCGACGGCTCTGCTGGAAACGCACCGCACCAAGCTGGAGTGGTACGACCTTCAGCTCAGGGCTGTTGGTGCTGTGAAGTAGGCTTATCGCAGCCATCACTTGAAAAGAAAAGGCCGACTCCCGATGAGGGGGTCGGCCTTTTTAATATGAGCAGGACATTGTCAAGAGGCAAAATCGGGCCTGGCCCCAGCTTTCGCTGGAGTCAGGCCCTTTTCTCTATATCGACTCATGCTGCGGCGACTTCGGCGTGTCTTTCCGACGCTCGTCTTTGCAGTTTAATATCCGCCCGTGGCGATCGCTCGCTGGGCAATCCGTTGCTACGGCTGGGGCTACCTCGTCGATTCGACAGTCTGTTGACGCGGGTGGCGCCTTCGGCGCTCGCAAAAAAAGAGACTGGGATTCGCCTCAACGGCCTCGGATCGAACCGCGGCATGAGAAGACGGCGCTATATGTTGTTAGCGCTACTGTAAAACCAACCATTTTCGCTAGCGTACTTTAACCATTCGCGCCACCGCATACCCGCCAATCGCGCCAACGCATTTTCACCAATTCGACCAACGGACCGCGGCATACGCTCATTTCCGGCCAGAGAA
>NZ_DBFSAP010000040.1:0-15416 GCF_048412355.1 Ellagibacter sp. | reverse complement strand
GAGAGGGACTCAAATGACAATGAGAATCGACATTCCCCACGACAGCGACGAGTCGAAGGGGATGCGCCCCACGTTCTTCAACGAACCGCCTGTCATGTATACCGGCGGAGACGTGCCTTGGCAGTGGGAAGAGGACGGCATGATCTGCACCAGGTCGGCCGCCTGGTCTGCGCCGGGCTGCCATGACGGCTGCGGCGTCATCGTGTATACGGACAAGGAGACCGGCAAGTTCATCAAGGTCGAAGGCGACGAGGAGAATCCGTACTACCAGGGGCGCCTCTGCATGCGCTGCCTCGACGTGGCCGAGGCGATCTACCATCCCGACCGACTGCTCCACCCGATGAAGCGCGACCCGAAGTTCCGCGGTAAGGCGGACAAGTGGGAGCGGATCACGTGGGAAGAAGCCTACGACATAATCGACGAGAAGTTCACCAAGATACGCGATGAGTACGGCGGAAAGGCGATCATCTTCGCATCCGGCACCGGCCGCGTCACACCGCCGATTAACGCACGCCTGGGCTATGCGCTCGGCTCGATCCAATACTCGTATTTCCATTCCGGCAACGCGTGCTACGTTCCCCGCGTTGCAGCCGCGAACACCATCCAGGGCTGCTACACCTGCCCCGACTTCTCGATGCAGTTCCCCGACCGCTACGACAATCCCGAATGGGTCGCCCCGAAGAACATCTTCGTCTGGGGCAACAACCCGCTTATCGCCAATGCTGACGGCAACCTCGGCCATTGGGTCGTCGACTGCATGAAGCGCGGCTCGAAGCTCATCGTCGTCGACCCGCGTTTGACCTGGCTCGCTGCGAAGGCAGACCTCTGGCTGCAGATTCTCCCCGGCACCGACTCCATGCTCGCACTGTCCATGGGCAAATACATCATGGAAAACGGCCTCTATGACCACGAGTTCGTCGAGAAATGGTGCTACGGCTTCGAGGAGTACGAGAAGGCTTGCGAGCCCTACAACCTTGACTGGGCCTCTGAGGTCACCTGGCTTGACAAGGAAGACATCATCGCCGCTGCGAAGTACATGTCCGAGAAGCCGACGGCCGTGCAGTGGGGCCTGGCCATCGACATGAACCTGCAGTGCGTCACCGCTTCCCAGGCACTGTGCAACCTGTGGTGCATCACCGGCCAGATCGACATCCCCGGCGGCATGATCACCGTGCACGACCCGTACAACACCGAGGTTTGGCTGCCGCCCGATCCCCGCGAGGTCTTCACCCCCGAGCAAGAGAAAGAGCGCATCGGCTCCAACTACGAGATGATCACCAACTCCGGTATGGTCCAGTGCCAGGCGGACTCCATGATCGACCAGCTGGTCACCGGCCGTCCGTTCAAGATCCGCGCGGCATGGATCCAGTCGACTAACCCGCTCGCCTGCTGTGCACAGGACCCCGAGCCCCGCGTCGAGAAGGGTCTTAGGAACTGCGAGTTCGTCGTCGGCGTCGACTGCTTCATGACGCCGACCCTCATGGCAAACTGCGACGTCGTGCTGCCGCTGTGCTTCTACCCTGAGCGCGAGGGCCTGCGCTCGGTGTGGTACTACATCCAAAACACCAACAAGGCCTGCGAGCCGATGGGCGAGTCGAAAGACGACTTCCAGATCAACTGGGAGCTCGGCCGCCGCTGGAACAAGGACCTCTGGCCAGGTGAAACGCTTGAGGAGTACTTCTCCTACCTCATCAAGGAGGCCGGCATCACCTACGACAAGTCCCGCAAGCTCAACTGGATCTACCCCGAGTTCCACTATCGCAAGTTCGAGAAGGGCGAGCAGCGCCCCGACGGCAAGGTGGGATTCAACACACCGACCGGCCGCATCGAGCTGTGGTCGACGCTGCTGGCATCCTGGGGGCAGAAGCCGCTGCCCTACTTCGAGGAGCCGCCGATGAGCCCCTACAGCCAGCCGGAACTCTACAAGGAGTACCCACTGGTCCTCACCACCGGCGCGCGCCACTACGAGTCCTTCCACTCCGAGCACAGGCAGATGAGCCGCCTGCGCTCCAGACTCCCCCAGCCGCTGTTCGAGATCCATCCCGACAAAGCGGCAGAGCTTGGCATCGAAGACGGCGACTGGTGCTGGATCGAAAGCCTCATCGGCCGCTGCCGCGAGGTGGCGAAGGTGACCCCGATCGTCGACCCGCGCGTGGTGCAAGCCGACCACGGCTGGTGGTTCCCCGAAGCCGACCCGGAGGACCAGGGCGAAGGCTGCTTCGCAACCTATGCCCGCAACATCAATGTGTGCCTGCCGTCGGAATGTGGCGACACTGGGTTCGGCAACCAGAGCAAGTGCTACCTGTGCAAGGTCTACAAGTGCACGCCAGATGAAATCCCCTTGCCTGAACCGGCACAGCCCAAGGACCGCTTCGCCGAGGGCAGTTTCCGCAACTCCACCCTCGAAGCAGAAATGGAGGACTAGCCATGGCTGAGAAGGCATACGGACTGCTCATCAACTACGAGTTCTGCACCGGCTGCGGCACCTGCGAGATGGCTTGTTCCGTCGAGCACGATATCCCCATCGGGCGTTACGGGATCCAGATGGCCACCATCGGGCCCTGGCAGATCGACAAGAAGAACTGGCAGCTCGACACGGTGCCCATTCCCACCGACGAGTGCGACCTGTGCGCCAAGCGCGTTGAGAAGGGCAAGAAGCCGACGTGCGTGAAGCACTGCCAGTCGCTGTGCATGGAATACGGGCCCGTCGACGAGCTGGCGGCGAAGCTGGCTGGCGCCACGACGAAGCACGTACTCTTCGTTCCTAAGGCGGGCACGGCAGCAAAGCAGTAGGCGTTTAACCCCCGGCGCTGAGCAGATGGTTCGGAAGATTCCGTGAATAGATCGCTCAGCGCCGGGCCAAAGTGCGAAGAGGAAAGGGGGCGGGGCCTGTGTGCGGTGGATACACGCGCGTATGCGTACGTTGCGGCTTATGCGGCAAGGTCGACCCACGCCCGCTCAACACTGCAGGCACCTGTCCAATGTGCGGGCAGGTCGCCGAGCCGGGAGCGCAGCATTGCAGCGCCTGCGGCGCCAGAATCCCCCGGGCGCCCGGCGAAGAGGCACACTTAAGCGATGCTCGACCCGGCACAATGGGAATCAACGGTAAACAGGCCGAAGAGGCCGGAAGGGAGAATCGATGATCGCAATGGAAGACGTCAAGCCGGTTGAAGTGGAAACATCGATCCCAGCCGAGCAGGCGACGGCCCCAAGCAACTCCCTCAAACGCAAGAGGCCAGAAGGCGAAGGCGCGGTCGAGATCTACTGCACCAAGTGCGGCGAGTCGGCGACCGACGGACGCTTCAGCCCCTATGGCCCGAGCATGGAGTGGTGGTACACCATCACCGGAACCCTCGACGAGATCCAGTGGGTCTATCAGACGGACAAGAACTACTGGGCGAAGGTGGTCGAGCCGACCGTTCGATGCGGATGCGGCAGCGGGCGCGAGTGCAACCCTATGCTGTGGTCCGTGCGGCAGATTCCCGCAAGCTAGGCGCAGGGCGCTTCGTTAAGATGCCGGCGGCTTATGCCTGCACGCCGCTGGCAACCGAGCGCCTTCGGCCTGCAAACCATCCCGTCCTTTGCGAGGACGGCGCTCCTTTGCACGCTGTATCTGGATTCGAATCTAGAGAAGGTGAGAACAATGGAGAAAGACAGCGCTGCTCTCAAGCAGCCAAGACCGTACGCTGAATCGGATATCAATCGCTATGAGGAAAAGACCCCACGCTATGCCTGGGTCATTTGGATCGTCACCTTCCTCGTGAGCTTTGCGGCCCCATTAGGCCAGTTCAAGCTGGTGAACATCCCCTTGTACTTCATCTATGTCCCCAACGTCAGCCCCGCTGGCGGCTTCATGCTCGACGGAGCGGGATTCGGCATGCTCATGACCTGCGTCTCGCTCATCGGCATCGTGCTCGCGTTCCCCGCCGCCTTCATCTGCCGCAAGCTCGGCCTAAGGTGGACCATCACCATTGCTACGCTCGGCGTTATCGTAGGCGGCCTCATTCCCGCCTTGGCGGGCACCAATATCACGGCGCTCTACATCGGGCGCTTCATCGAGGGTCTGGGGATCGGGCTTGTGGGCGTGTCCGCGCCGACACTCATCACCCTGTGGTTTCCCGATAAGACCCGCGGCGTCATGCTCGGCCTGTGGTGCTGCTGGGTTCCCCTCTCCATCACGCTCGACGCGCTCGTCACGCCCAGCATCGCCGCCGCAAGCGGCTGGCAGGGCGTTTTCTGGTTCGTCATCATATTTGCCACGGTGGCGCTCATCCTGTTCAACATCTTCTACAAGGTGCCGGGTGGCGAAGGGGCAAGCTACAACGTCGAGAGCAACTTCAAGGAGTGCGTCGTGCTCCTGAAGAACAAGGACATCTGGCTGCTCTTCATCGTCTTCGCCGTGTTCATCGCAGGGCAGACCGGCATCGTCAACACCTATCTGCCGACGTTTCTGCAGACGTCGGTCGAGACGGGCGGATGGGGCTTCACCGAACAAGCTGCGGCAATGGGTCTTTCCGTCGTCACCACGATCGGCTTGGTCGCGAACCCCGCCGGCGGCGCCATCACCAACAGGCTGCCGTTAAAGCTCAAGAGGATCATGCCCGTGCTCGTTGCGGTAATCTACCTCTTCTGCTTCTACATGATGTTCCAAACCGAGAGCATCGCGCTCGTGTGGGTCGGCATCGTGCTGATGGGCCTGTGCGCCGGAATCGGAGGCGGCGGCTTGCGCCCGCTCGCACCGACGATCATGAACAAGTCTGCCATGGCGGCGACGATGGGCATGGCTGTCCTGCAGTTCGCGCAGTGCATCGGCAACTGCTTCAGCCCCATTTACGGCGGCATGATCGACGCGGGCTACACGTATTGGGACGCTTGTTTGTTCACCATCATCCCGCTTTCCGTCGTGATGCTCATCGCCGCGATATTCATCAACCCGAAGCCGAAGGGCAAGCCTTTAAGCAATGAGCCCGAGAACCACAGGTAACTTAGGTCCTCTCATCGCCCAGATGATGACCAATTTGCGAAATTCCAGGTAAACGTCTCATACCAACGTACTGATTTCGCAATACTGCATACCTTTCACGCGATAGTGTCAGCATCGATTCATGGTCAACTCTCGGTACCCGTTAGGGGGCGGGATTCTCGGGGCGGACACCCGTTTTCATGTCCCGCCGGGCCGACGCAGGGAAGATACCTGCACCCTTTTAGGCCCTACGAGAGGAGGATCGATGGCTGACACTATCGAGAAAGTCGAGACCAATATCGAGGGGCGCGACCGCGACGATATTGGCAACTCCAAAGAGGAGAATCAGTTCAACTTCGGTGCCGGCGTGCACCAAGAAGTTGACCCTCGCTGGAAGCATCCCGGCGAGTGGCAGTACGAGGAAGACGGCATGATCGTCACGCGTACGTCCGTCTGGTCGGCACCTGGCTGCCACGAGGGCTGCGGCGTGCTCGTGTACTCCGACAAGGAGACCGGCCGCTTCATCAAGTGCGAAGGCGACCCGGACGATCCGTACAACCGCGGCGCCCTCTGCCCGCGCTGCCTCGCTTTCAAGCAGGTCGAGTTCCACCCCGACCGCATTCTCTACCCGATGAAGCGCGCTGGCGAGCGTGGCGAGAACAAGTGGGAGCGCATCTCGTGGGACGAGGCGCTTGAAACCTGCTACAAGGAGTTCCGCCGCATCTCGATGACCTACGGTGGCGACTCCATCCACTGCCTGCGCGGCACCGCTCGCGACAACCAGTGGCAGGTCGGCCGTATGGCGAACACGTTCGGAAGCCCGAACGAGTACGGCTTCCTTTCCGGCACCGCGTGCTACCTCCCCCGCCTGTCGCTCATGATCATGACCTACGGCGGCATGCTCATCGCCGACTTCTCGCAGTTCTCCGCACTGCGCTACGACGATCCCGAGTGGACGTGCCCTGAGTGCACCATCGTCTGGGGCTGCAACCCCACCATCTCCAACCCCGACTTCTTCATGGGCCATTGGGTGACCGACGCCATGAAGCTCGGCTGCAAGCTCATCTCCGTCGAGCCGCGCGTCACCTGGCTTGCCGCGCACGCCGACATCCACCTGCAGCTACGCCCCGGCACCGACACCGCTCTCGCCCTCGCGATGATCAAGGTCATCGTTGACGAGGACCTCTACGACCACGACTTCGTCGAGCGCTGGACCTACGGCTTCGACGAGCTGGCCGAGCGCGCCCGCGAGCTCTCCCTCGACGAGGTTGAGAAGATGACCTGGGTTCCCAAGGAGAAGATCATCGCTGCTGCTCGCATGTTCGCAAACGCTCATCCGGCAAACGTCGTCTGGGGCCTCGCCGTCGACATGCAGTCCCAGGGCACCCCGTGCGCTGCCGCTATCGCTGCGCTGTGGACGATCACCGGCAACCTCGATGTCCCCGGCGGCATGTGCTACACCGCATCCCCGATGGGCGTCGACCAGCCTTCCGCAGGCGCGTGGGGCATCTACGACCTCATCAACGAGGAGATACAGAAGAAGCGCGTCGGCTGGAAAGAGTTCCCGATGTACCGCTACGGCCTTACCCAGGCAATGCCCGACATGTGCCTGGAGTACTGCGAGGCCGGCAAGGTGAAGGGCATCTGGATCCAGACGTCCAACGGCATCGCCTGCATGAGCTGCGAGACCGAGCGCTGGTACGAGGCTATGAAGAAGGTCGAGTTCGTCGCTGCGTGCGATATCTTCATGACGCCGACGATCCAGGCGTACGCCGACATCGTTCTCCCTGTTCAGACGTGGGCTGAGAAGCACTCTGTGCGCGCTCACTACTACTTCCTCTCCGCCATCACGGGCGGCTGCGCCACCGAGGGCGAAGCGAAGTCCGACTGCGAGATCAACCGCGAGCTCGCCCAGTACTTCGACAACGACGACGAGTTCAACCGCGTGATCGAGCGCCCCGAGGGCAAGCAGAAGACGTGGCCGTGGAAGACCGAGGACGAGGTCTACGACGAGATCGTGAAGCCTTCCGGATTCACCTTCCGCGAGCTCATGGAGCATGGCCCCGCTTACCAGAAGTACGTCTACAAGAAGTACGAGAAGGGCCTCATGCGCCCCGACGGACAGCCCGGCTTCAACACGCCGACCGGCCGCATCGAGTTCTGGTCGACGCTGTTCCAGAAGTTCGGCTACGATCCGCTGCCCTACATCGAGGAGCCGGGCATCGGTCCTGTGACCACGCCCGACCTCTACGAGGAGTACCCGATGATCATGATCACGGGCGCCCGCACCACCTCGTTCTTCCATTCCGAGCATCGCCAGATTCCTTATCTGCGCCAGCTCACGCCTGATCCGTGGGTCCAGATTCACCCGCGCGACGCCGAGCGCCTGCACATCTGCGAAGGCGACTGGGTGTGGCTTGAGAACCATCGCGGCCGCGCTCGCCAGCGCGCTCGCGTCACCTACGAGGTGCACGAGGGCACCATCGCCGCACAGCACGGCTGGTGGTTCCCCGAGCAGGATGGCGCCGAGCCGAACCTGTACGGCTTCCGCCAGTCCAACATCAACCAGCTGCTTGCCAACAAACCTGGTACGACCGGCTTCGGCGCTGACCTCAAGTGCACGCTTGCCAAGGTGTATCGCTGCAAAGAGGAGGAACTGTAATGGCTAAGAACGGAATTCTTGTCGACTACCAGTACTGCACCGGCTGCTATTCGTGCGAAGTGGCCTGCCAATCCGAGCTCGACCTGCCGCTTGGCCAGTGGGGCGTGAAGGTCATGCAGAACGGCCCGTGGCCTATCAAGGACAAAGAAGGCAACGAGACCGACAAGTACGTGTATGATTTCATTCCGGCATTCACGAAGCTGTGCGATCTGTGCGCCGAGCGCCAGGAGAAGGGCAAGCTGCCTTCCTGCGTCTTCCACTGCCAGGCAAAATGCATGGAGTACGGCCCCGTCGACGAGCTCGTGAAGAAGCTCGACGAGAAGCCTCAGCAGTACCTCTGGGTGCCGCCGTGCGCATAGGGCGCTAACAAGCTGAAGCAGTAACAACAAGTGGGGCTGCCTGCGCAAACAGTGCTGCGGGCAGCCCCTTACAACATCGAAACGCGTTTCAAGGGGAACGCGATATTTCGCATACGAGGGGATACGACCATGACAGAACCAACTGCGAGCGACATCGCCCAACAAACCAAAGTGAGCGGCAAGGCATGGGGTATGCTTGCCGTCACGTATTTCGCCAGCATCTGAGCACCGCTTTGCCAATTCAAGATCCCGCCTTTGGCGTCATGGCTTTTCCCCGCATTCCATGGGGCATTGGACTCCGTGACGTTCGGCACGCTTATGAGCGCGATCGCCCTGATCGGCGTCGTGCTCGCCTTCCCCGCCGCCTTCATCGCCCGACGCATGGGACTGAAAAACGTCATCTTGCTCTCGGTGGCCTGCTTAGGTGTCGGTAGCGCGCTTGGCGGCGTGGACGCGAATCTCACGTTGCTCCTGGTGAGTCGCCTTCTCGAAGGCGTTGGCATCGGGCTTATCGGCGTTGCGGCACCGTCGTGCGTGACCATCTGGTTCCCCGAGCGCAAGCGCGGGCTCGCACTCGGCCTTTGGGCGACATGGGTCCCCGTCGGGTCGGTTCTCGCGTTCAACACCGTGCCGATGATCGCAGGAGCGTTCGGGTATCAAACCGTCTTCTTCTCGCTTGCAGGCGTCTGCCTGGTGGCGTTCGTGCTGTTCTGCGCCGTGTACCGCATGCCTGAGGGCGCGACCGGCGACATGGGCATCGAGGGTACGTTCATCGAGTCGCTCAAGTACTGCAAGAATCGCCGCATCTGGATCCTCGGCGCCGTGTTCTTCCTGTTCTCGATGACGACGATCGGCATCATGAACACTTACTACAACACGTTCCTCGAAACGCAGCTCGGCTTCGATGCGCAGACCGCCTCGTCGCTTTCCTCGATCATCATGTTCATCTCGCTGTTCGTAGCTCCGCTGACCGGGCTTGTGTCCGACAAGCTGCCGCTTGGGCGCAAGTACCTCGTCGGCATCGTGATGATGGTTCTCCTCATCCCCACCGGCTTCTTCATGTTCTACGTCGGAGACGGCGCGACGGCGGTGATGTGGGCGACCATCATCCTGCAGGGCATCGGCGGCGGCATGTGCGGCGGCTCGCTTCGCCCGATGGCCCCCATGCTCATGCGCAACACCGCGATGGGAGCCACCATGGCGATGGCCATTATGCAATTCTGCCAAAACCTCGGGTCCGCGATCGGCTCTCCGCTGTTCGGAGCTGTGATGAGCGCGCAAGGCTGGGAGACCGCGAGCTTCATGCTGCAGCTTCCGGCATATGTGCTCGCGCTCGTGCTGTGCTTCTTCATCCTGCCGAGAGGGAAAAACGTCACCTCGCTTGACGATGTCCCGGCCGACAAGGCATGGCCGAAGGGCTTCTAGCTCGCAATCGCTTCTCGCATTTTAGAAAGGGACCTCATGAACGCACAAGACATGATCGCCGAGATCAAGAAAGCACCGCTGACCTCGGCACTTGAACTCGACCGGCTGCGCCTGGCAACGACGATCGGCGATGTCGTATTGCCCGAGTTCGAACAATACCTCGACGGAGCCGAAAGTTATCGCGAGTTCTTCGATGCCATTTACGCAGATGACAACAAGAAGAACACGAGCGTTTGGGCCGCCTGGGCCAAGCAGTCGAGAAAGCCCTGGATCGAACGTTTTGATGCAAAGCTCGCGCTCACCGGCCTTCGCATCAAAAGCGACGGCCTGCCCCTGGAGTTCGGTACGGGCATCGTGCTCGCGCCGACGGGAAGCCGCGACCGCATCTGCAACTTGTACGTGTTCCCGTCGAATGGGTTCAACACCGAGGCAGCCGACTTCTCGACCTCTGTGGGCGGATCGTTCACGGTGGCGGGATACGACTTCAAGGGCGTTTACGGGGTCTACCGCTACCACGGCAGCGTCATCTTCGAGGAGTGGGAAGTCGAGGGCGACCCCGTTCGCCATAAAGATTAGCACCCTCTGATTCCTTCAATTTACAACTTACCACTTTCAGGCAATTCTCCCCGTTTCATACGCGTGACAACCTGTATCCGCATGCACTTCGCATAAGAGAAAGGTACGACGATGGATGAGAAAGATAGGTCCGTCGAGAGCAACCGAGGGCCACGACCCCTCGCCGAATCGGAAATCACGATCAAGGAAGAGAAGACGCCCCGCTACGCGTGGGTGATTTGGATCATCACGTTTCTGATAAGCTTTGCCGCGCCCATGGCGCAATTCAAGATCGTCTCGATCCCGCTTTATTTCATCTACGTGCCGGGGGTCAGCCCCGACGGCTGCTTCGGCCTCGATGCAAGCGGTTTCGGCATGCTGATGACGATGGTGTCACTTATCGGCATCGTGCTCGCCTTCCCCGCCGCCTTCATCTGCCGCAAGCTGGGGCTGAAGCAAACGATCGCGCTTTCGGCTATCGGCGTGATTATCGGAGGGCTCGTCGAGATCATCGGCGGCGACAATATCGCGACCATGATGGTCGGGCGTTTCCTCGAGGGCACTGGCATCGGCCTTGCGGGAGTGTCGGCCCCGACGCTGATCACGCTGTGGTTCCCCGACAAGACGCGCGGGCTCGCATTGGGCCTGTGGTGCTGCTGGGTTCCCCTGTCGATCACGCTCGATTCGATCATCTGCCCGATGATTGCAAGCTCGATGGGTTGGCAGGGCGTCTTCGGCGTCGTCGTCGCTTTTGCGGTCGTCGCGCTCATTCTGTTCTTGGTGTTCTACCGCGTTCCCGAGGGCAGCGTGGCCGGGTACAGCGCCGAAGGCAGCTTCATCGAGTGCGTAAAGTTGCTGAACAACCCTCAGATTTGGCTTCTCGGCCTCGTGTTCTTCATCTTCATCATCGGGCAGACCGGCATTGTGAACACGTATCTGTCCACGTTCCTCCAAAGCGCTCCCCCGGTCGGCTGGGGCTGGAGCGAGGCGGCGGCGGGCATGGGCCTTGCCGTCGTCACGGGCATCAGCATTATCGCCAACCCGCTCGGTGGTTCGGTAACCGCGAAACTGCCCCATCGCCTGAAGCGCATCGTGCCTGTCGGCGTGGCCGTTTCCTACCTCATTTGCTTCTACCTGCTGTTCCAGAACTCAAATGAGTCGCTCATCTGGATCGGCATCGTCTTGATGGGCATCTGCGGCGGATTCGGCGGAGGCGGCCTTCGCCCGTTCGCCCCGACGATCATGAACCAGTCCGCCATGGCGGCGACGATGGGCATGGCCGTTATGCAGTTCGCGCAATGCCTCGGCAACTGCTTCAGCCCGGTGTACGGAGCGATTATCGATGGCGGTGCCACGTATTGGGAGGCATGCATGACCACAATCATCCCGCTTAGCGTGGTGATGCTCATCGCGGCCTTCTTCATTCGCCCTGGGAAGAACTCCCCCGTCCGCCGCAAGTAGCGAGGACGAGCGTCCCACCACCGAACACCGCACGCCGCTGTCGGGATGCTCCTGATGCTGCCTCTCTGCTCCCGACGCTGCCCCTCGGGAGCAGAGAGGCAAGTTCGTGGTCAGCTGGACGAGTTGTGCGACGTTATTTCGCCCGATTCTCCCCTTCATGGGAACTTGGGGCGTCCTTCGAAAGAAAAGCCCCAGGTCAACTTAAAGCAAGTTGGATTATTCTGAGAAATGACAGTGCATAACTCTCCCAACTGACCACGAAGTAAGGCTCCGCTCCACAGCAGCCCCAAACCTCCTGCTCAGAATGAACTTGCCGTGGACAAATTGAGACGATTCCCCAGCGCCGAGCCAGCTACCTCCTGCGGACGATGAAGCACTTGTGGATGCGCGGATTGCGCTCGAAATCGTGCGGGATGGTTTGCGCCGTGATGTCCTCGATTTCCACGCCGTATTTCTCAAGCGATTCGAAGTCGGGCTTGAAGGTGCGCAAATTGCACGAGAAAACGGCCTGCCCGCCTTCGCGGAGAAGGCGGCTCACGCCGATGAGAAGCTCCACGTGATCGCGCTGCACATCCCACGTGCGCCGTCCCATCGACTTCGAGTTCGAAAACGTCGGCGGGTCGACGAACACCAGGTCGAACAGGCGGCGATCGCGCCGCGCCTCGGTGATCCACTGCATCACGTCAGCACGCTCGAAGCGGTGGGCCCGCCCCGAGAAGCCGTTGTTCGCCATGTTGCGGCGCGCCCAATCAAGATACGTCGCCGACATGTCCACCGTGCACGTCGTTCGCGCACCGCACGCGGCGGCATGCACCGTCGCCGTGCCCGTGTACGCGAATAAGTTCAAGAAATCCCCGCCGGCCGCCATCTCGCCGACCATGTGGCGCGTATCGCGATGGTCGAGGAAGATGCCGGTGTCCACGTACCCTGCGAGGTCGACCTCGAACAGCGAGCCGTCCTCCTCGACGGTCGCCACGAACGAGCGGTCGCCCGCATCGCGATACTGGCTTCCCCCGCGGTCACGGCGGCGCGTCTTGGAGAACACGTGCTCGGGAGGCACACCGAGCACGACAGGGGTAATCGCCAGGATATCGCTCATGCGGTGGCGGGCTTTGACCTCGTCGATCGACGAGGGGGCGGCGTATTCTGCTACATGGACGAAGGTTTTTCCCTCGTCCTCGCCCGCACCTGCGTACAGATCGATCGCAGCAGCGTATCCGGGCAAGTCGGCATCGTAGACGCGGTAACAGCTGACCCCTTCGCGGCGCGCCCACTTGCGACGCTCCTTGAACACCTTGCGCAAACGGGAAGCGAACTGGGAAGACGTCTCGTCGTGCACGTCGACGACATGCTCGGCCCCGCCGAACATGTCGGGAACGACGATCGTCACAGGGGCAGCCGGGGGCGTATCGAAGAGGCGGATCTTGATGCTCACGCGCCCCCGCCCGAGCTCCTCGCAAAGCGAAGGTTCGACACCGAAGCGCTCTGCCGCACCCTCGCCTCCTATGCAGGCGAAAACGGAGCGAGCGGGGGCGTCGGCGGCTGCGCGCACAAAGGCTGCGTCCCCCGCCGCGGAAACCGCGTTGTCGTTCGCGGGGTCGATCAGCACCGCGGCGACGAGCTGCGGCGCGGAAGCGTCGAGGGGGCGCAGCGATTCCTGGGCACGCTCGGCACGCTCGTCAGCTTCATCGAGAAGCGCGTTCCACGTCTCCTCGTCGAAGCTCCCCCACGAGGAGAAACCCCATCGGGAACGCGCCGCGCCCGGCGCTTCATCTAAAACAATCGCCCTGGCCTCGCGCTCGAGCACGCTCAAGCCCCGCGACTTCTCGTCTTCGCTGCGAGACTCCGCAAGCGCGTCGACGAAGCGGTAGCCCTCATCTGCTCGCGCGCCCCATTTCGCATACGCGAGAAGCGCCGCCGCATACGAGCATAGAAGCGGCATCGTGTCCGGCGCGTTGCGACCGAAGTAGGCACGGTCGTTCAAAGGTGTGCCGGAAAGATCGACCGACACCGTCGCCTTCCCCTCATGAATGCGCACGTCGATAGCGATATCGGGATGCGCAACGTTCACGTCGGGCCGCTCGCCGCGAACCTCGCGCAAACGATCGCAGATCGCGTCCTTCACGCGCATGCCCGTGAACTTCGTATTGCGAAGCCCCTCGTTCGTCCCGCGGGCGCGCACGGCGATGCTCTTGCCGGAAAGCAGGATTTCCTCCCAAGGCAGCGCATATACCCCCTGGTAGAGCGCATCCGAGTTCGCAGCGCCAACACGCCCCTCGACGCAGAGCACGCGCGACGCCAGCCGCGACCAAAGGCATGCGCGCAAGGCGGCCTTCGGGGCACCGAAAAACGCCACGCCTCCGCCAAGCGGGCGCGTGCGGCGGACTCCGAGCGCATGCAGCTCATCAGCGAGCAGGCCTTCCAACCCGGGAAGGCAGCTTGCGAAGAACTCGAGATCTTCGGAGGTATGGTCGGGCATGTGGGTTCCTTTCCCGTGGGCTGGGTAAGCGTTTCGACAAGAAAGCCCCTCGTCGCGCCGGCGTCGCGCAAGACTCCCAAAGCGCTCAACACGCAGGGGGCAGCCTCAAAGCGATCGGGTCGGTGACGAGGGGCTCTCGCAGCATCGCATCAATCGACGTTTAGCCTGAGCAGCGAGGACTAGTCTTCCAAGTAATCCTTCAACTTGCTCGAGCGGCTCGGGTGGCGCAGCTTCGCGAGCGTCTTGCTCTCGATCTGACGGATGCGCTCGCGCGTGACGCCGAACTCGCGTCCGACCTCCTCAAGCGTGCGCGGATGGCCGTCTTCCAAACCGAAGCGCAGGCTGATGACCTTCCGCTCGCGCTCAGCGAGGCCGTCGAGCACCTTGCCGAGCTGCTCTTGGAGCATGCTGAAGCTCGCGGCGTCGGGAGGCACCACGGCGGCGTCGTCCTCGATGAAGTCGCCGAGCTGGGAATCCTCTTCCTCGCCGATCGGCGTCTCGAGGCTCACCGGCTCCTGCGAGATCTTCTGGATCTCGCGGACGCGCTCCTCAGGCAACCCCATCACGTCGCCGATTTCCTTCGGGGTTGGTTCGCGACCAAGCTCCTGGAGAAGCTGGCGCTGGATGCGCACGAGCTTGTTGATCGTCTCGACCATGTGCACGGGAATGCGGATGGTGCGCGCCTGGTCAGCGATGGCGCGCGTGATGGCCTGGCGAATCCACCAGGTGGCATACGTGGAGAACTTGAATCCCTTGCGATAGTCGAACTTCTCGACAGCGCGGATAAGACCCAGGTTGCCCTCCTGGATAAGGTCGAGGAAGAGCATGCCGCGGCCCACGTAGCGTTTCGCGATGGACACGACGAGGCGCAAGTTTGCTTCGATGAGCTGCTGCTTCGCGTCGAAACCGACTTCTTCGATGCGGGTCAGGCGGCGAAGGTCGCGCCTTTCAAGCTCGATTTCGCCGGCGTCGGCCTTCTCAAGCTGCTCGCCCGCGGCGACGCCCGCCTCGATCTTCATGGCGAGGTCGATTTCCTCGGCGGCGGTAAGCAGCGGCACCTTGCCGATTTCCTTCAAATACATGCGAACCGGGTCGCCCGTGAGCATAGTCACGCCGCCGTCGTTTGCGCGCTTGCGGGTCGCACGGCGCTTGCTGCGGGCCGTCGTCACCTTCGGCAGCTGCACATCGGTGGTTGCTTTAAGTTCTTCTTCGGGAATACCTTCGAGCAGGTCTTCCTCCTCGTCGATGCCAGCTTCGATCTTGTCTTCGTCAAGCGTGGTGTCAGAGGCTTCGGAAACCTCGCTTACAGGAGGCTCTCCCTCTTCGGGATCCTCATCGAGCTCGTCCTCCTCGAGAATCTCATCGGGATTGGAAAGGTCTTTCGGTTCTTCGGCAGTCTTCTTCGATAATTTCTGGGAATCCTTTGCCACGTGATAGTCCTTTCTGGATAAGAACGCCCGGGGCTAAACCGCAACCGGGCGCAAATACACAGCGATAAAATATACCATAAAT
>NZ_DBFSAP010000039.1:0-48015 GCF_048412355.1 Ellagibacter sp. | reverse complement strand
GCGAGGAAGCTGTGCCACGTCGTCTACGCCGTCATGCGCGACGGGAAGCCGTACGACCCGGCCAAGTAGCCCCGGTTGGCATATCCGCCCTAGCCGCCATCGCATCTGCGATGCGCCCCATTGCGCCCAAAAGCATTCGATGTTCGGCTGTCAAAGTGCGTTAATCGGATAAACCTACTCGGCTTCAAAAAACTTCGGATTATCCCTTGACTTCATATAGCTGGTCTCCTTTCTTGAGCGAAGCGGGCCCTTCCCGCCTCATTGTTTGCTTTCTGCCGCCGAAGATGTCGGCAGCTTGGTGCCTTTTCGATGTCGGACTGCGCTCTTTGGCTGGCCTTATTGGTTCCCGCTCAAGTCGGCCGCAACGATAGCGACGGCAACAGACTGGGGGTTGCCCGACGGCGCACCGGTTTCGGGGTCGCAGCCCTGTACGGTCACGGTCGCCGATCCCTCATGGGCATCCGGCGCTTCGCACCATTCGACGACCTCGCCGGGGGCGATAAGCCCGGAGCTGTACAGCTCGACGCCGTCCTGCGAAAGGGTGAACGTTTGCGAGAACTTGTTTTCCGCCACATTCGACACGTTAACGCGCACTTTTCCATCCGATAGCTTGGGCTTTGCCGACACGGAAATCGTCATGCGCGACTCCTCCGCCTGGCGGTTGAGCTCGGCAATAACTTCTTCGTCGCTTTTGCCCTCGTGGGCTTGCACAGTCGCGCCGGGGTCGGCCTTAGGTTGAGAGAATTGCCACATCGCGCAGCTGCCGATGGAAAGAAGCAGGAGAAGGAGCAGTATCAGAATAATGATGCGCCGCTTCTTTTTGCGCGAGTTATCTTCTTGTTCCGTTTCGCTCAATCCCCCACCCATTAAAGCACAGTTGCTTTTCGAGAAACCGCATGTGAGAGCCACGTCTTCGAGATTCGTTCATTCGGCCCCGAAACAAGGGGCATCGCGCACCTCGAGCATTTCCAAATCCCACTATTGGTTTTGCGCCTGGATTATGGCAGAGCAACTCCCTCACTGCAAGAACTTCGTCTGCTAGCGGTATGCCAGCCATACAAAAAGCCCATATTGCTCTGGTGATTCGCGCACTATTTCTGTTCAGCGGCGCTGCAGCGAGGCGATTACCCTAGCAGAAAAGCTAATCGCGATGCGACACGTAATACCCCGCGTCCTCCACCGCACGTTCGACGGCGTCGCGGTCGATAGGGGCTTTCGCCAAAATGTGAGCCATGCCCGACCCCAGGTCGACCCTCGCCCATGTCCCCGGCTGCGCATTGAGGGCGTTCTGCACGCGCCCGACGCACTTTTTGCAGGTCATCCCCTTCACCTTAACGTCAAGCGAGAAGGGATAATTCGCCTCGTCAGTGTCTTCCACCGTAACAGCAGCCACCTTCTTCGCCTTGGGAGCTTTCGGGCCGCCGCCGCAGCAGTCATCCTTGAGCGAGAACACACGGTAGGCTCGGCGAAGCGCGAAGACCATAAGGATTGCGATAGCGACGATGAGGATCAAGGTTGGTGCGTTCATGCAGCAGCTCCTCCGAAAGCCTTCGCTTCTTGATACGCAAGAAGTTTCCCGTTTGATACTTTCGACAGTGTAGCACGAGAAGTTAGCGAGGGAAAACCGTCGCGAAAGAAGACGCCACAGAGTATCCATTACCCTCTAGGGGTATATGAGAATGCACGAGCCAGCAGTGGTTCGGCGCCGAGGGGCGCAGAAGGCGGTTGAAGCTCCCGACCGACTATTCCCCCAGGTCCTCGGCGAACCCTACGCGGTAGTTCGCGAACACCACCCCGTCACCTGCCTGTGTGGCGTCCAAATCGACATCGGCCGCTATCGCGAAATCGCTGTCGCCCTCCGCATCGTGGAAAATCTGGCGCACATGCCATACGTGGGCCGACTCCTCGTCGGACTCGTCGAGCACGAGATAGGCCTTCGAGCGCGCATCCGCATCGAGAAGCACCTCTTCGTGTGCGTCGTAGAACTCGTCGAGCGCCACCGCCCAAGCACGCTCGCCGAAGCCCCAGTCCGCATCCATCTCGCCAAGCGTCGCAACGTCGCGGTGCGCCGCCGCACGCACACGGCTGAACAGGGCGTTCCGCACAAGAACGGTAAGCCCGCGACGATCGCGTACCACCGGCTCGTCCTCGGGCAAAGGCGGCGCGGCATCGAGCGCGGCGCCCGCGTTTTCCCACTCGTCGACCAAGCTCGAGTCGACCGAGCGCACGATAAGCCCCAGCCAAGCGACGACGTCCTCGAGCCGCTCGTCGCGCTTGCCCTCGGGAACCGTGCGGTCGAGGGCGCGAAACGCCTCGGACAGATACCTGAGAAGGGCACCCTCGTAGCGCGTGATCCCCAGCTTCTGGATATACCCCTTGAAGTCCGCGGCGCTCTCCAGCATGTCGCGCAGCACCGACTTCGGGCGCAGGCAGAAGTCGCGCGCCCACGGCACGCCCTCGCAGTATTTCTCGAAGGCGGCATCGAGCAGATCTTCGAGGGGCTTTTCGTAGGTCACGTCCGCGATACGCTCGAGGCGCTCCTCGTATTCCACGCCGTCCATCTTCATCTCGGCCATTGCACGGTCGCGCGCACGGCGCTCCTGGGCGCGCAGCACCTGGCGCGGGTCTTCAAGCGTCGCCTCGACCATCGACACCACGTTGAGCGCATAGTCATCATCTTCAGGGTCCAAAAGTTCCAAAGCCGCAAGCAAGAAGGGTGAAAGCGGCTGGTCGAGCGCGAAGTCTTCAGGAAGGTCAACCGTCACATAGTAGCTCGCGCCCCCGTCGGGCAGATCCTCTTTCACGACCACGCCCGCGGCGATGAGCGTGGCGAACACCTCGTCGGCACGCTGCGAGAGCGCCACCTTCTCCTCGTCGGTTTGCAGCGAGTCGGCAATGAGCTCCTCCACGCGGGCGCGGGCGTCGCCCCCCTGCTCCACCTCGGCGAGCACCATCGAGTGAGTGACGCGCATGCGGGGCGTAAGCTTCTCGGGAACTGATTCCACCAGGCGGTTGAAGGTGTCCTCGTTCCAGTTGACGAAGTTCTCGGGCGGTTTCTTCTTCTTGATCTTGCGGAGCTTCTTCGCATCGCCCGCAGCCTTCACCTCGGCCTTGTGGTTCTCGATCTCGTGCTCGGGCGCCTCGGCGATGACCACGCCTTCGGTATCGAAGCCCGATCGCCCTGCGCGCCCCGCGATCTGGTGGAACTCGCGCGAGCGCAGACGGCGCATCTTGTGGCCGTCGAACTTCGTGAGCGCGGTGAGCACGACGGTGTGGATGGGCACGTTGATGCCCACGCCGAGCGTGTCGGTTCCGCAGATGACGGGGAGAACGCCCTGCTGGGCGAGCTTTTCCACCAGCAGGCGATAACGGGGCAGCATCCCTGCGTGATGCACGCCGACACCGCAGCCGAGCAGGCGCTTCAACGTCTTGCCGAACGCGGTGGTGAATCGCGCGCCCTTCATGGCCTCCTTCACCGCCTCGCGCTGCTCCTTCGTCGCCACGCCGTAGCTCGCCAGCGCCGACGCGCTCGAGAGCGCCGCGTCCTGCGAGAAGTGGACGATGTAGAGCGGCCCCTCCCCTTTTCGCAGCGCAAGCTCGACCGTGCCTTCAAGCGACGTGAGCGCATACTCGTAGGAAAGCGGAACCGGGCGCGGCGCGTCGATGATGCGAGAGACGTCCTTGCCCGTCTGGCGCTCGAGCAGCCCTGCAATCTGGTCAACGTCGCCAAGTGTGGCGCTCATCAGCAGAAACTGCACATTGGGAAGCGCAAGCAGCGGCACCTGCCAAGCCCAACCGCGATCGGAGTCGGAGAAAAAGTGGAACTCGTCCATGGCGACGCTCTCTATGGGGGCGTCCTTTCCCTCGGCGAGCGCCTGATTCGCGAGGATCTCCTCCGTGCAGCAGATGACCGGGGCCGACGTGTTGATGTGCACATCTCCCGTGATCATGCCCACGTTCTCGCGGCCTAAGATGTCCACCAGGTTGAAGAACTTCTCGCTCACAAGCGCCTTGATGGGCGCCGTGTAGTAGGAGCGCTCGCCGAAGCACATCGCGATGAAGTGCATGCCGAGCGCGACGAGCGACTTGCCCGAGCCGGTCGGCGTTCCCAAGATCACGTGATCGCCGACCATGATGGACATGAGGGCCTCTTCCTGATGAGGCCACAGCTCGATACCGCGCGACTCGACCCAGCCAATGAACGCCTCGTAGGCCTCTTCCTCTGTCAGGTTAGGGTTCTCGTCGTAGAGTTTGCATGCCAGCGCACCAAGCTCGCCGGGCTCATGCGCGCGGGACGCGTCCGCAAGCTGCGCGACCTCGCTCTCGGGAGTCGTGACGTGGACAGATACGCCGTCGTTGGTTCGTTCAGACAAAAGTCGCTCCTCGTACAGGTTCGCCCGCGCGACAAAACGGGCGGACCTGCTGGCCCGCCCGACTCAGTCACCGCGAATTCGCATTCAGTTCTTCGAAGTGTAGCGCAGCGCAGCCGAATGATGCTAACACTGCTCAAGAATGGCACGCAGATACTGCTTGTAGCTCTCCGCGAGCGACTCCGGCCCCTCGATGCGGACCATGCCGTTGCACCGGACAAGCCATCCGTAAAACGCAGGGCCCTCTTCAACCCGGGCCTCGATGCGCGCCGTGCCGTCACCGAGGTCGGTGGAGGCGACGTCGCGTCCGAAGCGGTCGACGACGGCGTTCATGGCATGGCCATCGGCGATAAGCGTCGCGTCGACGAACGCACCGCCAGCCGCACCGACGACCGCATTGTTGAGCCGCTCGACCGAGAAATCGCTTTGGCGGGGAACCTTCGCCGCCCGCTCCTCGGAGACTTCCACGTAATCCATGCGCCCGACGCGAAAGCCCTCGAAGGTGTCGATTTCGGGATTGTAGGTGACCAGGTAGTACACGCCTTGGTTCACGATGATTTCCACAGGCGTCTCCACGTAGCGCTCGCCGCTGCGGCGCATGACCTTCTCTTTCGCGGCGTTGTAGCTGAAATAGCGGAACGACACCTTGCGCTTGCCCGCGATCGCCTCCAGGATGCGGTCGACATTGTAGAGCAGCGAGTCGCCCTGGATTTTGATGCGCCCGCTTACGGAAAGGTGACGGTCAAGCAGGTCGCGCTCGCGCTTGGGCGCGAGACGCTTGATCGAGCGAACGAGCGCGTCGGACTTGCGCTGCGTCAAATGGCGCGAACTCTGCACGGCGTCCACGATAAGCATCAGATCGTCAAGCTCGATAGATCGCGTGACAAGGGCGTACTCGAGCGGCGCTCGCTGAAACGTCTGGATATCGAGGCCGAATTCCCGCAGCGACTCGATGTCGCGATAGACCGACTTGCGCTCCGCCATGATGCCGTGAGCCTCGAGGCGTTCGAGAATCTGCGCCATGGTCAAGCCGGCGACAGCGTCGGTCTCCTCCACGAGCATCTTCGCAATGTAGAGGAGCTTGAGTTTTTGCAAATTGGCCGCCACGGGACACCCTCCCTTTTATGCCTCAGTTACCACACTGATTATACTTCTTTGTTTCCCCAGGTAAACTAGCATTCGTTACAAAAATCACGTCGATTATGACATTTACCCGTCCCAAAGTTGTCTCAGAAGACGTCAAATTATCGGAAAGGGCGCAAGCGAGCAAGGTCGGCTATAATCGCAAGGCAGATGCAACCGGACGACGACTTGGATGTGACTTCATGAACGCAGGCACCCTGGCAGGCAACGATTCCCTTCGCGCGGCGCTGCGCCACTACGACGAGGTCCGCGAGACCTACCTTCGCGCGCTCGCCGAGCATGGCGTGGAATTCGCGCCCGCAGGCTCCTCCGATGCCGAGATCGCCCAACTGCGAGACGAGCTTGCGCAACGCGGAGCCGAGTTCCGTAACGCAGGTGCGTCAATTCGCATGGGCTGGATCTCGAAGGCATGCATCGAGTGCACGGGAAACAAAGGCTCCGAAACGTTTTCCACCACGTTCAGGTGCCATCGCGACTGCTATTTCTGCTTCAACCACAACCAGGCGGACTACGACAAGTTCGTCCGCGAGGGCTGCCCATGGGAAGAGGGCCTCGCCCGCGCCGCCGAAACCTACAAAAACGGCCTCGCCGTCATCGGGCTCACGGGAGGCGAGCCGCTTTTGAGCTTCGACGCGTCGATCGCGTTCCTCAACCGCGCGCGCGAGCTTTTCCCCGAAGCGCACAAGCGCATGTATACCTCGGGCGACCTGCTGACGGAGGACATGGCGCGAGCGCTGCGTGACGCGGGGCTGCAAGAGATCCGCTTCAGCGTGAAGGATTTCGACCCCGAGCCCATGCAGCAGCGCGTGCTCGACGCGATGCGCCTGGCGAAGCGCTACATTCCCGACGTCATGGTGGAGATGCCCATCATCCCCGGCACCGAGGCGCGCATGAAAGAGCTGCTCGCGAGCTTCGAGGAGATCAGCATCCGCGGTATCAACATGCTCGAGTTTTGCTTCCCCTTCCACAGCTGGGACGAGTTCGCGCGCCGCGGCCTTGTCGTGCGCAACCCGCCCTTCGATGTCATGTACGACTACGGCTACTCGGGCGGCCTTCCCATCGCCGGCAGCGAGCAGCTTGCGCTCTCGCTGATGATATGGGCACACGACCAGGGGTTCTCGTTTGGCATGCACTACTGCTCGCTCGATAACAAGCATCGAAGCGAGATGCGGCAGCGAAACGAGCGCGCTGCCCATGTGCACCCCTGCTTCACCTTCGACGAGGGGGACTTCTTCCTGAAGACGGCAAAGGTGTTCGGCCCCGACCGCGAGGTGGCGCGCCCCGTCCTCGCCACGGCCGGCTGCGATACGATGGTCGACAGCGATGAGGAGGACTCGACGACCTTTCCCTTGCGCTATCTGGAGTTTCTGCGCGGCGTGAGCGTCACGCCGGCCGTTGCGTATGCCGTGCTCGAATCGGACGAGAACGGCTCGTATATCCAGGAGCTTGACCTGCGCGTAGCTGAATAGCGCGCTTGGGATGCCCCGCAGCCTCCGTAGCCCAAGAACTAGAGAATACGATGATCCACCGGTGCAAACGCGTCGCCAAATGCCGCTTTCGCACCGGTGGACCTTGGTGGCTTCCTACAGCGCAGCCTCGATTGCGGCGAGCAGCTCGTCGTACTCCTCGAGCGTGGGGACATCGGGGTTCTCGGCCTTCGTCGACGGCGCACCCTTGAACAGCCAGCCCGCCTTGCTTGCGCGAATCATTCCCAGGTCGTTGTACGAATCGCCTGCAGCGATGGTTTCCATCCCGCAGCTCTGCAGCGCGCGAACGGTCGTGAGCTTCGTCTGGTCGCAGCGCATCTTGTAGCCGGCGATGGCGCCGTCCTCGCCCACCTCGAGCGAATTGCAGAAGATGGTGGGCCAGCCGAGCTTGCGCATAAGGGGCTGCGCAAACTGTTCAAAGGTGTCAGAGATGATGATGACCTGCGTCTTCTCGCGCAGCGCATCGAGGAACTCGCGGGCGCCCTCCATTGGGTCGATTGTGGCGATCACGTCTTGGATCTCGGCCAGACCAAGTCCATGCTCGCGCAGGATGTCCAGGCGGAAGTTCATGAGCTTGTCGTAGTCGGGCTCGTCGCGCGTCGTTCGCTCAAGCTCGGGGATGCCGCTCGCCTTGGCGAACGCGATCCAAATCTCGGGGACGAGCACACCTTCCAAATCCAAGCAAACCACGTTCATAGGACATCCTTTCCTTATGCAGGCTCAAGGCGTTGGAGGATTCCAGCGCGACGGAGGTTAGGGCCCGCAGCACGCGACGTCGCGAGCTGGGAGGGCACTGCCCTATGATAGCCTATCGAAAACGTCGGCATTCAAGCAATCGGCTGGACGGCGCCCGCATACGACGTCGATGGCGCTTTGCATCGTTCGCTCGCGAAGCTCAACTGTTCGGGGTGCCGTCCCGCCGCCCGCCTCGAACCGTGCAACAAGGCCAATCCTGTCGTAAACGGCACGAGCGAGGTCATTTCCCTCATATCACTTGAACTGCCAGGCAGACCGTGCATAATGTTCAATTCGAATGGCTTCTACGATATCCCACATACCCTCTTCAACTGCACGGAAAACATGGGGGTCTCCTCGCTGCGCAAGTGGCAGTGGGTTCATTTCGCAAGCTCAATTGAAGAGGTGGCTGGCATCCTAGTTCCATGCTAGCCGTATCATTTCTCCGAGTTGCCAGGAGCACAAGCAATTATGAGCATCCTCGACAAACAATACCCGACGAGCGTTTATCGGCTCACCCTCGCCACAGCCGCCGCCATCTGGGGCCTCGGCTTCGTGATCGGCAAAAGCGCCATCGCCACCGTTGGCGCCACCTGGTTCACCGCCATCCGTTTCTTTGGGGCGGGCATCGTTTTGCTCATCATTTTATTTCCCCATATCAAGCGAAATTTCTGTCGAAAGACACTGAAGGCGGGCATGATCATAGGTGTGGCCACGTTCCTCGGGTTCTGGACTCAGTTTCTGGGCCTGGGCATGACGACACCATCGAAGAACGCCTTTTTGAGCGCATGTTATTGCCTTACTGTGCCGTTCATCTGGTGGGTGGTCTCGCGCCGCCGCCCGTCCGCCAAAGTGTTTATCTCCGCGGCAATATGCGCCATTGGCATCGGGATGGTGTCACTGACCGACAGCTTCTCCATCAGCCTGGGAGACGGCATCAGCATTCTCTCGGCGTTCCTCTACGGCGCCGAAATCGTGATCATCGGTCTGGTCATGCGCGACAACGATATCCTGACCACCACCGTCGTCCAGCAATTCACCAGCGGCATCTTGGCCCTGCTGCTCGCTTTGACCACGCAGCCCATGCCAACGGCGGCGCAGGTGACCACTCCCGAGTTCATCGGCGCCATGGCCTATGTTGCCGTCCTCTCGGCGGCCTTTGGAGCCGTGGCGCAGAACACAGCACAGGCACATGTGTCCCCTTCCGAGGCGGGCCTGCTCTGCTCGCTTGAAAGCGTGTTCTGCGCCCTGTTTAGCGTGGCATTCTTCGGCGAGGCGCTCACGCCGAGAATGGCGTTGGGATTCGTGCTCATCTTCGCCTCCATCGCGGCAACTCAGCTTGGCGACAAGGGAGGCGGCGCCGCTGCTGCTGCCGCCGACTCCGCCCTCGACGAGTCCGTCGCCGACGGGCCAGCGGCCACCACAAGCTGGGAATCCAGCGAGCCCGTCAAACGGAACCGTGGAAGAATCGCCCGCTGAACTGCGAGTATCGCAGCTAGCAAGGCACCTTTTGGCTACTAAACGAGAAACCCCGCATTCTCGATGCCAAGTCCGCGATTGGCCGCGGAGCATAGGTCATGATAGCGGTTAAGCCCGACGGCGAAACACGAGATAGCTATTCAGGGCGCCCGTCCGGCCGTCCGCTTCGAACCGCGCAACAAGGCTTGCCCAGCCGTCGACGACACGAGAGAGGTCGGCCACTTCCCCATCCGAGAAGGTGTGGCAATAGCGGTATGCATGCTGCCTGTTCTGCCATCCAAGCAGGTAGTCGCCCTCATCGAGCGCGGGCAGCCCATACTCCACGCGAGCTTTCGCCGTCGTTTCTACCGCCTTTGCTGCAAGCTCGGGACTCTTCGCGAACTGCCAAAGCGACACCGCCACGTGCCCGCCGGGACGCACGCTCTTGACGAGCGCCCGCAGAAGCGCCGCCCGCGAATCGGCACCAGGAATGTGGTGGAAGAACCCGAAGCACACCGCCATATCGACAGGCGGCGCTTCGATTGCGCGCTCAATCGAACCGTCTATCAGCGAGTTTGCGATATCAAGCTTCTGGAAGGCAACGTTGTCGGCGTCGCCCGCGAGCCCGTCGCGCGCAAGCTGCTCGCAATCGTCCACCGCGAAGTAGGCTATCGCCGCACCGGGCAGCGCCTCTTGCAGAAAGCGAAGGAAGCGCCCGTTGCCGCACGCCACATCGAGCACACGCAGCGGATCGCGAGGAATTTGGCCGGCGGCGAAAGCGGCGCCTTCGAGAAGCGCGCCCTTTGGGAAAGCCGCACTCGCATCCGACGACGGCTCAGCACCGATCCCCATCTCGTTGAGGCAGCGCCTCCAACCCGCCCACGAAGCGCGGCGGGTCGACGAGAACGACGAGGCGTTCTCGCGGTAGAAAGTCGAGGTTATGTCGCACAGTTTTCGGGCGGTTTCAGTATCCATAAGTCATCCCGTGCATTGTATCGCTTCGCGACGCAACGCGCCGTCCGCAGCGGGCCGACGATCCGCCAGCGCGCGCCGGGTCCGCATAGCGTACAATGCCGCTTATGCAGAAAACCCTCGAAACCATATTGTCAGCCCTGAAAGAGCAGGGCCAGCCGCTCGACGCGAACGCACTCGACCGGATTATCCGCGCGCGCAACCGCGAGCTACGAGGACCCGTGCGCGCGGTGGCAAAGAAGAAGCTCCTCCCCTTCTACCAGCAAACGAAGAAACGCAATCCCGACCTGTGGCGCAGCTGGGGCATCGACGACGCACTCGAAGCGCTCCTCGTGCGCACCCTGCGGATGAAGCCCATGCGCACCGCATCGGGTGTGGCGACCGTCACGGTGCTCACCAAGCCGTGGCCCTGCGCAAGCGCCTGCCTCTACTGCCCGAACGACATCCGCATGCCGAAAAGCTATCTGGCAGATGAACCTGCCTGCCAGCGAGCCGAGCGCAACTGGTTCGATCCCTATCTTCAGGTGGCGCTGCGGCTGCGCACGCTCGCCGACATGGGACACACGACCGACAAGGTCGAGCTCATCGTCCTCGGCGGCACCTGGACAGATTATCCGCGCGCATACCGTTTTTGGTTCATGCGCGAACTTTTCCGCGCGCTGAACGAGGCATCGGACGCAAACGTGCAACGGGCGAGCATCACCGAGCGGCGCGCCTTCTACGAGCAATGCGGCATCAAAAGCGAGAGAGACGACCTTGCCGCATTTACTCGCGACGAGCAGGCGCGGGTCACTTGCGGCGAACTCACCTACAACCAAGCAGTCCGCGAACTCTACGGGGACGATGCGGGGTGGCGGCAGGCGAGCAACAGCCAGACGGCCGCGCTCGCAGACGTCACCCTCGAGCATGCGCTCAACGTGCAGGCCGCGCATCGCTCGGTGGGACTTGTCATCGAGACGCGCCCCGATTGCATCACCCCCGGAGCGCTCACCGAGATGCGGGCACTCGGCGCAACAAAGGTTCAAATCGGCATTCAAAGCCTTGACCAGCACATACTCGATGCGAACCTGCGCCGCATCTCCCTCGATCGCATCGGGCGCGCCTTCGAGCTCGCAAGGCTGTTCGGCTTCAAAATCCATGCGCACTTCATGGCCAACCTTTACGGGGCCACGCCCGAGAGCGACGTCGCGGGGTACCGTGCGCTCGTGACCGACAGGCGCTTCCTCCCCGACGAGGTGAAAATGTACCCTTGCGCGCTCGTCGACGGCACGGGTCTTGTGGAACACTGGCGAAACAGCACGTGGAGACCCTACGCCGAGGAGGAGCTTATTGGTGTTCTGGTTGCAAACATGCAGGTCACGCCTCCTTACGTGCGCGTGTCGCGCATGATCCGCGACATCTCCTCGCACGATATCATGGCGGGCAACAAGAAGGTGAACCTGCGCCAGATGGTCGATGGCGAGCTGGCGCGCCGCGAGGCAGCGGTGGCCGAAATCAGGACGCGCGAAATCGGCACGCGCGGGGCAGACTTGAGCAAGCTTGAACTCGCCGAGTTCCCCTACGAGACCACCGTATCGAGCGAGCGTTTCCTGCAATGGGTAACGCCCGAAGGGAAAATTGCAGGTTTCTTGCGCTTGTCGCTGCCGAAAGCCGATGCGATCGCAGCTGCACGCGCGGAGGCAGAAAACGAGCGCGGGGCGATCGGCTCAACGGGGTGCGAGGCAATGCCATTCGAAGGCAAGGCCACCTCTCACCAGGCCTCACGAGATATTACGCCCGCAAGCGCAAGCGCGCAAGCAGAACGCTCCACCCATGACGCCTTCCCTCTAGCTGCAGGCGAGGCCATGATCCGCGAGGTACACGTGTACGGCGCCGTCGCTGCGCTCGGACATGCAAGCACGGGCGCGCAGCACACGGGGCTGGGCCGCAAGCTCGTCGCTCGGGCATGCGATATCGCGCGAGAGGCAGGCTACGAGCGCATAAACGTCATCAGCGCGGTGGGGACGCGCGAATACTATGCGACCCTCGGCTTCGAGCAACACGGCCTCTACCAGCAAAAAGAGCTTTAAGTTTGCAAAGCACGCAGGGGCAGCCCCTTGCGACCGTCGATTCCGCAGCTCTTGATGCCAGCTCCTCCCAAGAAGCGGGAAAGAGACGCTCGCCCAACCTTTGTCCCGCGCCCGTGGCAAGCCTACCGTGCCCGCAGTTCCCAGAAGGCAACGGCGCTGGCTGCAGCCACGTTCAGTGAGTCGACGTCGTGCGCCATGGGAATCTTCACCGTGTAGTCGCTTGCGCCGATCGTGGCTTGAGACAAGCCCTCGCCTTCAGTTCCGAGGACGATCGCGAGCTTCTCGCAGGAGCGAAGCGCCTTATCGTCAAGCGAGATGGACTCGTCGGACAGGGCCATCGCCGCGACCTTGAACCCCAGGTCATGAAGGAGCGGAACCCCCTCCCCCGCCCAAGACCGAATGCTTCCGATCCGCGTCCAGGGAACCTGGAACACCGTCCCCATCGACACGCGCGCGGCACGGCGGAAGAGCGGGTCGTGGCACGACGGGGTCACAAGGACCGCGTCGACTCCAAGCGCGGCGGCCGAGCGGAAAATCGCCCCGATGTTGGTCGAGTTCCCAATGTCCTCGAGCACCGCCACTCGACGTGCACCCAACCTGCCCAGCAGCTCGGTCACACTTGGTAAAGACGGGCGCTCGAATACGGCAAGCGCGCTTCTGACCACCTCATACCCAGTGATTTCCTTGAAGAGCGCCTTCGGCGCGACGTAAATCGGCGTCGAGGCATCTACCGCAAGCGCTTGTTCCATAACGGGCATCGTGTCCTCAAGCAGCTTTTCGGGCAAAAGCATCGCGCGCGGGACGGCGCCAGCAGCCATCGCGCGCTCGATCACCTTGAGCGACTCGCCGATGAACAGCCCTCTCTCGCGCAGTTCCGCGTCGGCCGTGCGGGTGAACAAGGAGAGGTCCCCGTCCCTCTCGACATCCGCGTTGCCCGTCTGCTCCAATGCGATTATCGGCATTGCTCTCCCCTCTTGCGACATCGCCTACCGGCCACCAATCCACGCCTCCCACGAGGCTGCCTCGCGTTGCGCCTGCGCGTAGCCCGCATCGTAGGACGCGCAGAGCTTCTCCCAGTTCGTCTCTTTGTTGTCGACGGGCATCTCGTCGGGATAGAAAACGCAGGCCAAGCCCTCCTGCTCGAGCCGCTCAACCTCGTCGCACAGAGCGTTATAGCGAGATGGCCTCTCGATGGTGCGCTCGGCAACCAAGGGATGGTTCCGAAAAGCGGCGCGGAACACGGCGCGCGGCAAAGCGCCAAGGGGCTTTTTGCGATATCCCCGCGGCTGCGTTCTCACAATGAAGAAGCGCTCGAAACCGTCACGACGCGCCGCATCAAGACAGATTCCCCAGCTCGTTCCCATTCCGCCGTCCATATAGGTGCGGCCGTCAATCGTCGTCGGAGGCATGAACAGGGGCATGGTCGAACTGGCGCGCACGCGCAGCATCATGTCGCGCATCGTCGGCATATCCGCTTTCGTCCACGCCACGGTCTCGCCGGTTTCCCAATCGAATCCCTCGATGTGCACCTCGGCCTTGTTCGCGAGGAACGTGTCAAAGTCGAAGGCCATCACCTCGTCGGTGCCCGCCAAATCCTCCGCGATTCCCTCATAGAGGTGATGCGCGTTGAAAAACCCTCTGCCAGATAGGAAGCTACCGACACCTCCGAACTCAGGGTCGCGCACCAAATCGGTGAACGAGGCGCGCGAGCGCTCGATATCGCGCGACACGTAGTTGACCGTATGGCTTGCCCCGGCGGAAATGCCGTAAACCTTCGGGAAGTTCAGCTCGCGCTCGAGCAGCGTCGTCACCACGCCTGCCGTATAGCTTGCGCGCATGCCACCGCCCTCGAAGATGAGCGCGACATCGTCTATGTTGGGTTCGTGTTGAGACATGGCAGGGATTATACCCCGACGAGACCCCGATTGTTGGCTGCATCCATGCGATTGGCCGCGCTTGCGAAACCTCTATTTGCTGCTTTCAGATGCGGTGCCGCTGGAAGCAGACGACGACCCCGATGCGGAGTCCTGGCTAGACGAGGTATTCCCGCCGCTCGTGCTCCCCTGCTCCCCCGATGAGGATGTGCCCGCATTCGGGCTTGAGGAGGTCGAGGTGCCGCTTTGCCCCTGGCCGCTTTCTTGTGTCCCCGATTGAGAGGACCCTGACTGATTTTGTGAGGTCGAGCTGTTAGCATCCGAGGAGTCGCTTTTCGTCGTATTCGAAGCTGCGCTCGACGCGGACGCGTTCTGGGAGTCGCTACTCGTTTCGGACTCAATCGCATGCTGCTTGTCCGCCTGTGCATCTTGCTGCGCGTCCGAATCCTGGTTCCCTCGGACAACCTGTTCGATTGCCGCTGGCTTCGCGCCAAGACCCTGGCCTTGCGTGGTCAGCATGACAAATCCCGCGCTCACCGCCACCGCGACGAGTGCGGACACTATCGACACGGCGATCACGCCTCGCTGCATGCGCTTATCATGCTCGCGCTTCTCGCGAACATGCTGCGCAGTGATGTCCCCAGCGAGCGACTTATCACCCAGGTGAGGCGTCGCCGTGGCGCGGCCGGGCACTCCCCCAGCAACCACACGCCCCGAGGCGAGCTGATCGACGGCCCTCATCGAAGCGCCCGCAAACTCAGCTTGTTCGGTTTGCCCCGCTTTCGGGCCGTCGGCTCGCACATCTTCTTCCGTCGAGGCTGTGCCAACCTCCTCCGCCCCAAATGGGACCGCCTCTAAACCTTCCAACCCCTCAGCGTCGCCAACGCCGTCAGTACTCGACTCCTCATCCGAGCCGTGCATGCCGCGCAGCTTAGTCGCCGACTGCTCCAGGAAGCGCTTGTATACCTGCGACGCGACCGTCGAGACGACCGAGCCAACCGCAACGCCGATCACCGACCCTGCGATGCCAATCTGCGCCGACAGCAGCATCGACGTCACCGCGGCAAGCGCGCCCGCCGTAAGCTGCGCGCCAGAGAGCCCCTCGAACAAGCTCTTCGCCGTGAATGATGTGTCCTTTGCCCGTTCAGCCATGTTCAACCTCGTGCTTATCATCTTCTCGCTTGCTTTCCGAAGGTAGAACATATCCTCCTCATGTGGTGGGAATTTGAACCAGGGGAACTCTTCGCCAGATTGATACCCAACCCTCACAGATAAGTCACTTTCGCCCCGCTGCAAGGCTCTACCGCGATCGAAGCCGCCAAGAAAGTTACCTAAGCGTATACTTGCCGTAGTGTTTCCGATTGAAAGGATTCTCGATGGAAAAGCCTATTCTTTATTACTGGGCGCCCTGTTCAACCTGCTCGGTGGCGGTGAACCTCGCCGATGAGCTGGGGATAGAGCTCGACAAGCGCGACGTCGAGCAGGAAGCCCCCTACCAAGAGCTGCTTGCGCTCGGCGGCGACGCAAACAAGATTCCCTATCTCTACGTGGGCGGCGAGCTTATCGAAGGACAGGAAGCAGTGCTGGCGAAACTCGAGGCCATGAAATAAAGGGCCTCATCGCCTTGTGCCGAGCGGCCATCCGAGAGTGCGCTTCCCACCTCGGGCGGCCGCTCGGTTTTGTTCCACCGGCCGCCACCGGCCTGCCCGTTTTCCCGCCATTGTGCTAACCTCCGAACATAAGTTGCAGCTCTCCCGTTTGGAGGTATCTATGAATCAAACCGAAGGCCCTATCGCCTACACCGCCATCCCCGACGAGGTCACCCGTAATGCGCATGCGGCCTTTGCCTCGGACCCAGCCGCGCGAATCGCAAAGAATGCCGTTTCCGCAAGCCCGATCCGCAAAGTCGCTCGCGTTCCCGAGGCGCTCAGCCTCGATGCGGGCACCTTCGATGTCCAACTCTCCCAAGGCGACATCACCAACCAGAAGCGTTCGGGCCGTTGTTGGATGTTCGCAAGCTTGAACACCATGCGCTTTCGCATCATGAAGAAGCTGAACCTGAAGACGTTCGAGTTATCGCAAGCCTATCCCCTCTTCTGGGACAAGTACGAGCGCGCCAACTGGTTCTTCCAGAACATCATTGCCACCGCAGATGAGCCTGTGACCTCGCGAGATGTTTCGTTTCTTCTCCTTGACCCGCTCTGCGACGGCGGGCAGTGGGACATGTTCCGATCCATCGTGAAGAAATACGGCGTCGTGCCGAAGGACGCCATGCCCGAAACGCACTGCTCGTCGAACACGGGAGATATGGATGCCTTCCTTACTCGCTTCCTTCGCGCTGGCGCTAAAGCGCTTCGCGATATGATCGCGGGCGGTGCCGACAAGGAGACCCTTGCCGCAAAGCAGGCTGAGCTTCTCGAGCAGTTCTACCGAATGCTTGCAATTTGCCTCGGCGAGCCGCCGAAGTCGTTTGAAGCCCGTATCCGCGACAAGGACGACAAGCTGGTCGTTTTGGGGACCTTCAGCCCAAAGCAGTTCTTTGACGAATACGTAGGCATGAACCTCGACGACTACATCTCGGTCATCAACGCTCCGACCGAAGACAAGCCGTACTATCGTTCATATTCCGTAAGGTTCCTTGGTAATGTTGCCGAGGATGGCGGGGTCCACTACGTGAACCTTCCCATCGAGTCCCTGAAAAGAGCGGCTATCGCCCAGCTCAAGGACGGTCTTCCCGTATGGTTCGGCTGCGATGTCGATCAAAACTACTTGCAGGATGACGGAATGATGGGTATCGGTACCATGGATGCCGACGGGCTGTTCGGCGTGCCGGTAATGGCGGGCTTGGACAAAGCGGCTCGACTCGATTATGGTGAATCGCTCATGACACATGCGATGGTGTTTCAGGGAGTGAACTTCGACGGCGAGGGTAAGCCCACGCTTTGGCGCGTCGAGAACAGCTGGGGCAAAGACCACGGCCACGATGGCTACGACCTCATGACAGACGATTGGTTCTCGGAGTACGTCTATCAGGTTGTCGTTGACAGGAAATACCTTACCAATGACGAGCTTGCAGCCTACGATAGCGACCCCGCTATCCTTGCACCTTGGGATCCCATGGGCGCTCTTGCGTAATATTTCACCAGCTTGATTCACGATTTCGACACAATTGTGATGTTAGTGGTGACAAACCGAATCTGGCACTATTACAATATGGCCACTCTTTGCACTGCATTGCCGCACAACCGTTGCGACAAGCTTTTACAGCGCAAACTGATCAGGCCGTGGCGTTGAGCTATGGAGCCGGGCCGGCGGGGACGTCGGCAGCAGATGCACCTTTGAGCGCGCCTGCGGGACAGTTGCCGTTCCGCAGGCGCGTTTTGTATTTTCCGAACGCGAGCGCGGGTAGCTAAGAGACACTGTTCCCTACCCAAGGAGTTCGAATCATGGCAGAAAACATCGAATCCAACCCTATTAATGATGAAGACCCGAAGTCTCGCAAGGACAGCCGCATTCCGGATAGGCAAAAAGTTACCCGGCAAGTCGCCACTGTCGGAGTGGGCGGAAATATCTTCCTTGCAGCCTTTAAGCTGTTCGCGGGCATTTTCGGCAATTCCACCGCGATGATATCCGATGCGGTACACTCGCTTTCGGACGTGGTCGCGACCGCTATCGCCTTTGCGGGAGTGAGGCTTGCTGAGCGCGACGCCGATAGCGACCACCCCTATGGACACGAACGGTTCGAGAGCGTCGCCTCCCTCGCTTTGGGGCTTATTCTCCTGTTCACCGGCTTGGCAATCGGATATTCAAGCCTGGAAAGCATCGCAACGCGGTCTTACCTCGACGCGGCAACGCCAAGCCTGATTGCACTCATCGCGGCAACGGTCTCCATCGTCGCCAAGGAGGGCATGTTCTGGTACACCCGCCATTGGGCGCGGGCCATCAACTCGAGCGCGTTCATGGCCGATGCATGGCACCATCGATCTGACGCGCTCTCCTCTGTTGGAGCGCTTGCCGGCATCGGCGCCTCGATGCTCGGATTTCATGCAGGAGACGCAATTGCCAGCTTGGTCATCTGCGTCATCATATTGAAGGTCGCATTCGATGTCTTGAAGGAATCGCTTAGCAGCCTAACTGATACCGCTTGCGATTCGGCATTCGAACATGAGCTCGTAGATGTTATTAGCAGCACGCCGGGTGTCATCCGAATCGACGATTTTCGCACGCGAAAGTTTGGAAACAAGGTATATGTTGACGCAGAAATCGCCGTTGATGGTTCTCAAACGCTTACCCAAGCTCATGAAATCGCTGAAGCCGCTCACGATGCCGTTGAGTCTCACTTTGACAATGTGAAACACATTATGATTCACGAGAACCCTGCATAGAAACTCTGATTTCAACCTTGGCGTAATCTAGCAATTGAGTCTTTTGAGGCCGTCACGTTCTTCGTGGCGGCCTTATCTATCTTGAAGCTTAAACATTTCTAATTGATTAATCGCAATTCATACGATGTGTCGCATAATGCGGATCGTCTTCCCAAAGTCGAAGCTTCCCCACCGCTCTTGTTTTCGCTAAATCGATAATTCTCTGGTTTGATGATCCTTTAAACCTGAGCGTGATGTCATGTTTATCTTGTTCGAATGGGCCATCCACCAATATATCAATGAGGGACATAATCTCCTGGGTTTCCTTGCAGCAGCATCGTGACTTAGCGTCGAGAAGATTCTCGTATAGCTCCCCCGTGAAGCACCAGATGGATTTGTCGGGGTAGTGTTCTTTCACTCTTCGAAGAAACGGCAACAGTCCCGCTTGATTTTCGGGCTCCATCGGCTCACCCCCCAGGAGAGTTAGGCCATCAACATATGAAGCGCTCAAGCTATCGAGTATTTTGCCCTCAACCTCACGAGTAAATGGCTTACCTGCCGAGAAATCCCACGCTTCTGAGTTAAAGCAACCAGGGCAGCCTCGACGACAGCCGGATACGAACAACGTCGTACGAACACCCTCTCCATTTGCAATATCGAAGTATTTGATTGTGGAGTAATTCATTTATTCACCTCTCCCTTGGTCTCTCTGGATTATCTCATTTCTTCGCCTCTTCTGTTGTCTCGATTCTAAGTCCATTTCTAGTCGAAACTCATTTCGTTCTTCTTGACCTTTTTTCTCCCTATTATGCCAAGACTCTACCTTCCATTGATTCCTGTCATCTCGAATACGCTAATGAGCAATCAAAGTGTCGCTGTGCAGTCGCTGCACATCACTAAACCTGCTCCACCTATCTTATGCTTGACATTGTGCGATCCCCTACTGTGCAGCCACTGCACAGTGCTTAACTACTCGTTATCAAGCAACATTCGAAATTGAGATTTCAGTTACTGTGCAGTAGCTGCACAGTAACGCATAAGACAAATAATCAACAAGAATGCGATAAGTTGCAGACACTGAATGATGTAGGAGTAAATTTCTTGCAATTAGTAAAAATAGTAAGCGATAACACTTGTAGTATAAAAATGAAGCGTATAGAATGATGCAAACGACAAAGTGTGCAGCGACTGCACAGAGCCAAAATCAAACGAAACACAAACACAGCAATGATAGGATACGGCATGTCGAAAGATCAGTCGGAAACGAAAGAGGTCAAAATGGCCACCAAAGGTAAGTCGAAAGGCGGAGAAAAGCAACAGCAATCGCTTTCTCTGGGCAGGGAGACCGTAGAAGAGCTCGAAAGAGAAGCAGAGCGACGCGGCCTCAACAAATCTCAACTTGCCGATTTACTTCTCAACGGACAGCTGACGCAATCCGCAGAAAAGCCGACTATTATTTCGATCATGAGCTACAAAGGCGGCGTTGCAAAAACCACGACTTGCACTTGCCTAGCAGTTTGCCTTTCCGAAATGGGATACAAAGTCCTAGTGATCGACATGGACGGCCAGGGAAACGTAAGCCAGAGCCTTAGAGTGTATGACCCTCGCTCAGAAGAAGCCTGCATCGCAGACGTTCTTTATCAGACAACACCGAACGGACAAAGAAAAAGCCTTCGGGACGTCATGAAGCCGACAGATTACAGCAACGTCTTCTGTGTTCCTTCGAATTTCCGTTTCGCAGATGCAGATACCCGCCTCAAAGCAGAAATCGCTGGCGGCGTCGATACGCGACTGTGCTATGCAATTGAAGACCTCGTTGAGGAAATGGCGAAAGAAGGCGAGGATCGTTTCGATTACATTATCATCGACTGCGGTCCGCGCTTGGATATGACGACCACGAACGCAATCGTAGCGCTTGAAGCCGGAAACAATGCTTCGCACATTATCATCCCCATCAAAGTTGACGGTTTTGCGATTGCAGGACTTTCGCAGACGATTGATACCATTAACAGGACCGCAAAAGAACGCCGCCGACTCCCGCAGCATTGGAAGATTCTGCAAACGATGATCGAACGAAAGACCTCTGCCTACAAAGTCGGATGCGAATTGCTTAAAGAAGCAATTCCGAACGCAGAGTACTTCAATACCAAGATTGAGAAAAGTACAGTGGTCCCAGAGGCAAGCCTTGCAATGGAACCGTTGATTACCTACGCGCCCGACAGCAAACCTGGAATGCAATATCGTTTGCTCGCTCAAGAAATCGAGGAAATGAATGCCTAAGAAAAAGCTGCAAGCGGCAATCGCTCGGAATGGGGGAGCAGTGGCAAATGTTGTCACGAAACATGAGAAACTCTCTGAAGAAGAGCTACGAGTTGCCGCATTTAATGCAAGAGACAACCAGAATGCATCGATTACTGACAAGATGGCCAACGATAATCGACGCAATACGCTACTGAGCGAGATGGGGTTTGACTGGTTTGACATCGAAGACATCAAACCAAATCCGAAAAATGCCTACAAGATAACGGAAGAGGATGTAAAAAACCTCGCAGGATTAATCTACAACAGCAAGGAAGTTGAGCCCCTCATCCTGCGCGAAACCGAAAACGGCGTTCAAATCGTCGATGGCGAAAGACGCTGGCGCGCCTGCAAGCTTCTCGCAGAAAAGTATGGCGACGCATGGCGAATGGTTCCCGGCCGCTGCCACAAACTTGGGTCGCTGAGCGATGAGCAAGCAGAGTTCATCATGCACTCAAGCAACATGGGGCAGAGAAACATCACGCCTTCCGAGCGAGCCCAGGGTTTCAAGGTGCTTGCCGACAAACTCGTCGAGTGGAGAAAGGACGACCCAAGCCTGAAGGGCCGCAATACCAAAACAGTTCTCGCAGAGCATTTCGGAGTGTCGGAAAGAACAGCGCAAGTACTGCTAAACATTGCACGCAATCTGGCAAAAGAGGGTAACGACCTACTCGACGAAGGCAAAATTACCCAGACTCAAGCAGAAGCAATCTCCAAACTACCAGGAGACAAGCAAAATTTCGTAATCGAATCAGTTAAATCAAACAACTACGACAGTGATGAGATAACAGCACTTGTGCAGGAGATCAAAGAAACTGATCTTCCGGTAGACCCAGACAAAAGCAACGAAACAGCATTAAATCAAAGGCAGGTAACTTCCTCAAACCAGCATCCAAGAAAGCCGAAGGACATCAACGGATATCTCAAGACAGCTAAAAACGCTCTGCGAAAGGCTGACAAAGTCTCAGGAGAGGCAGACTATAAGCTAATCGGTGAGATTAAGAAGCTACTAAGAGAGATAGAACAGCAACAAGAAGCACTCGATAAATTGAGGTAATCATACGACCCAACTCGAGTTGAGAGAATAAAGGGGTGAAAGGCGGACTACAGATAAACACGTATGACAAAAAATTGCATAGTTGCTGAGAATCTTGTTAGGCTTGTTTTCATGTTGTTTGTTAAAAGAGACTTCTTTCTCTCGGTTACATGTGTTCTGTAAGTCATGGTTAGGCCAGGTAGTGATGCTGTTCGGCCTATTGAATGCGAATGCGCGATTGGTTGTCAATCGCATCTGTAACAGCTTTTCATTTTCCAGATGCGATTGACCGATGCTGCATAACACAATTCTTCTATGTTGTTGCACAACAAAAGGAACTGCTATTTGCAGCTTCGGAAGTGAACTGAAGTGCTGTCGTCTTGCTCGCGAAAGAACGCTCGCAACAGTTCTCAATGAACAACCAACCCTTTGAGCGATTTCGTTTTGAGTGAAATCGCCGCTTCGATAAAGATTGGTAATCCTTTTATCTCTTAAGGCCCGGCGCGACGCAGTGGCCTCTTTCGCCTTTTCCCGAATGATTGAACGAGTTGACGTGTGGAATTGAATCCTAATCTTCTCTTGCTCGGTTAGAGCGAGCATCTCCACTATTCTTTTTGCGCTCAATACGTAATAGCCACGTTGACCCCGTACATTCACAACTCGATCGACCGAGCGAACAACACTATCGAGCTCAGCTTGCGAAAGAGGCTGCGTGAAATGTGAGTTGAATGTGCAAAGCTGCCGAGAAGCATCGTTCGGCCCGACAAGTTGAACAGCAGTGTTGTAGAAAACAAAGCACATGAGCTCACGCGAGCCTTCGCAGTCGAAATTTCGAAGAGTTTGCAGGGAAATCACATTAGCTAAACGAGACCGCAAAAGCGGACTGTCGTCACCGTGTTTCTTCGAGAATAATGCGTTTGTCGAATGCCTCATCTCGGGCGAGACGACATGCTTTGCAAATCCACCAAGTTTAGCGTTAAGTTTACTCAGATCATAGTAAGAGTCGCTTGACGACAAAAGGCGAGCGTAACGCTGGGCAACAGGGTTGAAACTTCCCGGCACACGCGAGACACGAGTGAAGTCGAACACCTTCTTATCAACATCAATGCAATCAATCGGCTCCATGAGGCGGGAGAGGGTTCCTGATAGTTTTTGCTGAACTAGTTGGAATAAACTGAGCGCCTTCTCGTTGACAGGACCGTTGGCAGAGCATCGATAGGGGATGGAGCGGTTCAAGACATAGTAAAGGTGCAGACCGCGACCGGAATCGACGGTGAGCGTTGGACGAGGAAGCTTCTCAATCCGTACAGCCTCGCTGATGATTTCAAGTGCATTACAAATCGCGTTGTCGGTTTGCGAGCGAGATGATCCGTGGCAATCAAGATCGAAGAAAAGAGCGTTGATCTGCCTGAGCGAATCGAGACGACGTCTATCTCCGGAAAAACCGTTAACGGAAACATAGAGCGACCCATTGCTCGGCGCGCCGATGAAAGAAAGGTGCGAGTGCTTGTGCATTGACTCACGCCAAGTGCCGTCAATGCAGGTAGCAAGGGCATAAGAGCTGTTGCGGTCGTCGTGGAAGAGGGCACGGAAAAACGTGTCCCTCTCATCGAGATCGCAATGCGAAGAGTCGCTATGTGAAAACCCTACCGACACAATGCACCTAACCAACGGTCGAAGCAATGCCCCAACCGTTAGACGAGCGAACAATTCCTTATGTCGATATGGAAAAGTGACGAAGAGCACGCGCGTATTGCACGTATATCGTCTAAGTGATAAAATACTCATTGCGACGTGAGTGATTTCGGTCACTTATCAAATCCCCCTCAGTTGGCGCTGAAGGGGATTTCTTTTTCTTATCGACCGAATGCTTTCGCATCCAACTTACAGCGAGAGATTATAACAAGAAACATAGAAAAGTCCACCGTTATTTGTTAGCGACGGCAGGAAAACGCCTGATGCAGAGTCGCTATCAGAAAACATAACAAGAATTAACGCATAAAGCAATGAAAAGAAATAACGGGCCTGACTAGCAGGAGGCGATAAAAGAAAAAGAATTTGATGAGGGAAAACTGGGGAAAAGAACGCTAAGACGTTGTTGCTCAACAAAAATGATCAGAGATCAGGTTGAGAGAATCGAACTAAGTCTAGAGATTCAGGAGTATAAGAGATTCTCCATAATTCCTTCACATGTCAAATCATGGCAGCGGACGGTAAGGTAAAGGACCGCAGGGGGCATTCGAGGTACAATAGATTGAGTTCGAGCAAGCTGCCAGGAAAGGAAACCAATGGCTGCCTACGATTTTGAGGGCCATATAACCGACATCCCCGACTATCCGGAAAAGGGAGTGGTGTTCAAGGACATCACGACGCTGTTGAAAGAGCCCGAAGGGTTCCATGCCGCAATAGATGCGATCGCCGACCATTTCAAGGACGCGGGGGTTACGAAAGTAGTCGGTGCTGAAGCGCGTGGGTTCCTCATCGGGGCGCCGGTTGCGTACCGTCTTGGCGCAGGATTCGTGCCTGCGCGCAAGCCGGGCAAGCTGCCTCGTGAGGTCCGAACGGAAAGCTATGAGTTGGAGTACGGCACCGATGAGCTCCAAATGCACGTGGATGCTCTCGACGGGGACGACGTGGTGTTGATCATTGACGATTTGGTGGCTACCGGCGGCACGGCGGTCGCACAGGCTAAGCTGGTCTCGCAATACGGTTGCAAGCTGGCGGGTATGGGCTTTCTTATGGAGCTGGAATTCCTTCATCCGCGCGAGGCTATTGCGAAAGAGACCGACGTTGACGTGTTCGCACTTGTCCAGGTGAAGTAGGGAAGTACCATTCCTGCGGCAAGCTGAGTCTTCTCGGAGATCAGGTATCAATAGGATTTTCAAACAATAAGGCCTCAATGCGAGGCCTTATTCCTGAAATAGAAATGATGAGGAGCCTGTATTCTTTTACGAAAGAGTTGCGTCGACCGCTCTCATGACGGCTCCGCGCATCCCTGCGTCCTCGAGCGCGGCGACGCCCTTGATCGTCGTGCCGCCAGGGCTGCAGACGGCGTCCTTCATGGCACCGGGGTGCGTGCCCGTGGCGAGATGAAGCTCTGCCGTTCCGGCCATCATCTGGGCGGCGAGGCGATAAGCAGTCTGACGTGGGAGCCCGTTTTTCACGCCGCCGTCGGCAAGCGCCTCAAGGAACATGGCGGCGAAAGCGGGGCCGCAGCCGGCAAGAGCGCTCGCGACGGAGAGCAGGCGCCCGGGAAGCACCTCGATAAGCGCGATGGGAGAGAAAAGCCCAACGAAGGTTTCCCATTCATCAGCGGCGAGAGAATGCCGCTCTTCGCAGGAGACGACTCCCTTGCCGATGGCGATCGGTGTGTTGGGAATCGTGGAGAGATGTCGCGACCCCTCGCCGAGCAGGTCCTCGTAGAAATCGAACAGAAGGCCGGCGGCGACGGAGACGACCGCCTTTTCGCGAAGGGCCTCGCTAACAGGGGAGAGGACATCGCCGACAAGGTGGGGCTTTACCGAGATAACGACGAGGTCGCAGTTTTCGACCACTTCAGCAGGCGATTTGAAAGCGCGAACACCAAGCGGCTCGCAGCGCTTCTCGAGCGAATCGAAATGTGCGGCGCACGCGCAGATGCGAGACCCATCGACGCCAGCGAATTCGATAAGGCCCTTGGCCATGGCGCCCGCCATGTTCCCGAAACCGATAAATCCGATGCGTGCCGATTGAGCGTCCATGATGCCCCTTTCAACGGGAAAGATGAGTTTTCGCCATTGTAGCGCAGCTTGTTGGATGAGCGATTCGCGCGATATTCGAAGCAGACGAAAGCGTCAAAATAGTGCGGCATGGCATGAAGGAGCGTATCGAACGCGGCTGCGGCTCCTCTATAACCTAACTTTTGCAGCTAAAGAGGGCTGTTCTCCTACACTGTTGAACTTCGCCCTTGGCCCTATCTATCTTCGCCGGAATCCCGTTGGACAGCGCGTGTCTGGTTCGACGCCCGTTCGGCAGTTTAATATTCGCCCATCGCGCATGAAGCGCCGGTGCATCTCGTTGCTACGGCCGGCCCCTCCGTTTCGGCTGTCTTGCGACGTGCATGGCGGCTTCGCCGCCGCACGAAAAAAATCCGCGGTTGGGGGCCAACGCCCGTCGAGCTCGGGGTTCCGGGAAAGACCCGGCTATGTCGGCGGCGCGCCCGCTAGGCCTTCTCCGCCATGCGGCCCACGGCCCAGCACCAGCACGCCAGCTCGCGCGCTATCGCGACGTTCGCCACGCTCGACTGCTTGCCGGCGGCGTCCATCGCGCGCCGCCTGTCGACCAGCCTCCTCACGCCCGCGTTGGCGTGCCGGCGCGCATCGGGCGGGACGGATTGGCCTTTGACCGGCCCCTTCGGCGCGCGCGACGCGCTTTTGTAGTGCCATGCGGCCTCGACCAGCAGTTTCCTCAGGTGCTTGTTGCCCGCCTTGGTGATGCCGCCGCGGCATCGGGACTCGCCGCTCGAGTGCTCGGAGGGCACCAGCCCGACCCATGCGGCGAAGCCCGACGCCCTGGCGAACCGCGAGAACCCGTCGGCCTCGCAGGCGATCGAGGCGGCCGTCACGGCGTCGATGCCCTTCAGGCACCTCAGCGCGTCGCACGCCGGCTTCCACCTGGGCGCTTGCGCGAGCGACTTCACCTTGGCCTCCAGCGCCGCCTTCTCGGCGTCCGCCCGGCGGACGCACTCGCAGTAGTGGTCGAGCGTGGCCATCGCGGAGGCGTCTCCCAGGTCGATTCGCCCGACCCATGCCCAGAAATCCCTGGTCCAGCGGCTCTTCCGCTGGCCGGCGGCGTTCCTCTCGTCGTAGACGTGCCCGTGCCTGAGCAGGAACTTCGACAGGCGCTGCTTGGCGCGCACGGCATCGTCCCGGGCATCCGCCAGCGCTCGGGTCAAGTCGCGCGCCTCCTCGCACTCGGGATCGGGCACGTGCACCTCGGCGACCACCCCGAGCGCCAGCTGCACGGCCAGGAAATGCGCGTCGCGGCGGTCCGCCTTGCGGCCGCGGTCGGCGGCGGGCCTGTGCATCTTCGACACCGCGCCGATGGCGCAGTCGGCGCCCATGGCGCGCAATTCCCTGCACAGGTGGAAGCCGGTGACGCCCGACTCGTAGACGCATTTCGCGGGCTGGGGCAGGGACTTTATCCACGATGCGAGCTCGCCGGGCTCGTACCCGAGCGATTTCCTCTCGATTTCGCCCGTGACCGGCACGAAGGCGCAGGCCTTTATCGAGCGCGCGTGGACGTCGAGCCCTACGAAAGTGGTAGCATTGTTCATCGGAAGCCCCTTCCATGAGTGCGGCGTGGCCGCTGGCGGTTTGGACACCACTATTGTCGGCCTAATCCGCGGATATGCATGCAGGAGGGGCTTCCAACTTTTTATGTCCTGCTCATATCGTCTTGATTGCATCAGGGGCAACTCGAGCCTTTTAAGAGAGTTCAGAGCAGCGCAATCCGTCAGAGAGCATATTTCAGAAAACATGAGAGCCACTTTTCGCTCCCCTATACCCCCCCCTGAAATTATCAAAATAGGAGGAAATCAAAAATATTTCGATATCCTCCTATTTGATGTCAAATTACCCCACCTTTTGTCAACAATTTCGTGACGTGGGGTGTTCCTTTTACCTGAAGGCGAGTGCGGTCACGGCGCATAAGCATGCGCATGTCGCATTCTGCCCAACCAGGCGCAATACTTATCGCTTGGCAACCGATGCGCATATATCGCGTCCGGCAAGCCACGCTCACGCAAAACGCGCCAGCAACAACGCTTATCGTTGCTCCAGATATGCGATGATCTCGTCGTTGCCCTGAATAAGCTGACCCGCGTCGTGCAGATACGGAATAAGATTCGCATCGCCACCCAAGGCAAGCAGCTCTTCGTAAGGTGCCACTTGCTCAACATCGCGTTTATCCAGCTCAATGCCCTTTTCGTTGGCGTAATTCACCACAACCGAACACGTTGCACACGGTGCCCAGTAATACAGAATCGGTGCAGCCATACTTATTAGCGCCTCCTGTTATTCGCAGAATCAATCGCAACCCTTGAACAAAAGCCAAGAATCGCCGTCTGACATGAGTATACGGCGCAAACGCCTTTGCGGCTTCTGGAATCGCGCTATCGCGCCCTTTCTCCTCTTGACAGGTTACAGTGGCTCTGTATAAACTGTATTAGCATGCATAGTACAGTTAATACAGAACGAACACTGAAAGGAGGTCTTGCCCCATGATTGCCGTTGATTACCGCGACCAACGACCGCTCTATGAGCAGGTGCGCGATGCGTATCGACGCCAAATCCTTGCCGGTCTGCTTGAACCAGGCACTGAAATGCCTTCGGTACGCAGCTTAGCTGCGCAGCTTTCCGTAAACCCCAACACCATTCAACGCGCCTATCATGCGCTTGAAGCAGATGGCTGCATTTGCTCTGTTAAAGGCAAGGGCAGCTTCGTGTCGTACAGCTCCGAAGCATCTCAAGCACGAAAAAACGAACTTCTTGCCGCTTTCGATGAAACTGTGCAGGAACTTCTCTCGATAGGAGTAGACCCCGAAACCTTGATTGAGCGCTTAAACGGAGGTGGAAATTGTGACTGAATTCGCCGTACAAACGCTTCATCTAACGAAGCGATTCGATGATTTTGTTGCGCTGAACAGCGTTGATATGCACGTCCCCACAGGATCGGTCTACGGGCTGGTTGGTCCAAACGGCGCAGGAAAAACCACGCTGCTGCAGCACATTGCAGGCATCTATCGCAAAGACAGCGGTGATGTGCTGGTATTGGAACAACCGGTGTTCGAAAACGTTGCCATCAAAGAGCGCATTGCGTTTGTGCCCAGCAGCTTCTACATTCCCGCGCGCGCCACGCTCAAAAGCCTGGTTTCTCTGCACGAATCAATAACGCCCCGCTTCGACAGGGGGCGCTTCGAAACGCTGCTGAGCAACCTCAATCTGCCCCTTACCCTGCCCTTCCGCAAGTTCTCGAAGGGCATGCAAAAGCAAGCGATGCTTCTGCTGGCGCTGGCATCGCGCCCCGATGTTTTACTGCTGGACGAGCCGATGGACGGACTTGATCCACTGGTAAGAAAAACGGCGTGGAGCATTGTCCTGAGCGACGTTGCGGAATTCGACACTACCGTTATAGTGAGCAGCCACAACTTGCGCGAGCTCGAAGGCGCCTGCGATCACTTGGGAATCATGGCAGAAGGTCAAATCATAAGCGAGCACGACCTGCTTTCGCTTGATGGTTCGCTGGTAAAGGTACAGCTGGCGCTGCCCGATGGCGTAGAGCTTGCGGGCGTGGACGTGCTGCACGAAAGCGCCGAAGGACGCCTGCGCACCCTTATCGTGCGCGGCAATGCTGATCAAGTGCGCACGGCGCTTTCTGCGCTGAACCCCGTGCTGCTTGAGATTATCCCGCTGTCCCTGGAAGAACTGTTCCTGCATGAGCTGAACGAGGTGAGCCCCCATGTCAAGAATATCGTTTTGTAATTTCGCTTTGGCAAAAGAGCTGTTCAAGCGAAATTGGTACGTGAGCGCTCTCTACCTTTTGGGATGGCTTCTCGCGCTGGTGCCCACCATTTCCCGCATGCGCTACACCGTTTACGTGTACAGCCTGGATCCAACGAACAGCCTTTCAAGTTACCTTCCCCTGTTCTTAACGTTTTCGGCGTTCTTCACGCTAGCGTACTGCGTGGTAGCTACCTGCGTGAACTGCGATTATCTGTTCAAGCCGGAAGCCGCGCGGTTTTACGGAGCAGGCGCGCTGCGCAGGTCAACGCTGCTGCTTACAAGCTTTGTTGTTACCGTTTTGCCTGGCCTTGCAGTAAATGTGATTGCGGGCTTGCTCTTTACGTTTGCGGAGTTGTCGGCTGGCTTCGAACTTTGCCTGGGTCCCACGCTTGTGGCATCGGGCTGTCTGCTTGTTATCATCCACAGCGGCCTGTGCCTGCTCTGTGCGGCGCTTTCGAGCTCGCGCTTGGTGTTCATCATTGTCACGCTTATGCTGCACGGCTATGCTTGCGTTGTTGATTTCGGCTTCAAAACGGCAACCGACCTGTTCTCCTACGGTGTTACTGGCAACCTGAATCCATCAAGCATCGCGTTGATCTTCTCGCCCATGGCGCAGATGGAAACGCAGTTCGTGATGCCAACCTGGTATGCAACCCGGTATGACTTTTGGGGCATGCTTGCTGCCTACGCGATTGTTGCCGTGATTGCCGTTGCCGTGGCCTGCGTGCTCTTCAAGTACCGCCGCGTGGAAGAAGTAGGCGAAGGCGTTGCGTTCAAAAAGCTGCGCCCTGTGTTCAGCATTATGTTCAGCATTGCATTCGGGCTGGGATTTGCCCTGGTCGGATGCGCGTTTTCCTATTACGACGGCAGCGCAGCACAGCAAGCGAATAATCTTGGCCTTATGGGTGCGCTGATTGGCTTCTACCTTTTGGGTGCGCTGGGCTCTTACGCGGTTCTGGAAAGCATCATGGCGAAATCGGCGCGCGTTATCAAGCGACGCCTTCCCGGTCTGGCGCTGGTGGCGCTGTTATGCGTGGGCGTGAGCGCAGGTGCTTATGGAGTAGCCAGCTGCGAGTCGAAATATGTTCCCGCGGAATCCGACATAGAGAGCGTTTTTGTAGACGGTTTAGACTTTGTCGCAGATAACCCCGAAAACATCAAAACCGTCACCGACCTGCACCAATCGATCATCGATGAACACGAATCGCCCACGCAGAAAGGCTTACCGTCGGCAAATGCCACCTATAGCGGCAAATACATATATGAAGGCACCACCCGTCTTGATGCTTCGAGTTATTACCGTTCCTACGTGAGCTTCGATTACGAAATGAAAAACGGTGACGTAATCAAGCGCGGTTACGACATATACCTGCTCAAAGACGAGCTGAATGACCCCGCATCGTTCCCAAGCAAGATTGCCTCCTTTGCATCAAGCGATGCGGCACGACAAAACCGCATTGATTGGCTTTACGATTTGGCAGAATCTCGCCCCACCGCTGTTGTGGGAAGTGTCAACCTTTACCACGGAAAGTACGGAGGCGTTGAGATCCTTGAGGACGAAATCACGCAAACCGACGATGCCCCCGGAAGCCTTGACGTGACCTTGACCGGAAACGAGCTCAAGGAGCTCCTGGACGCCGGCATGGCAAATGAGCTGCTGACCAGCGCTGCTTATGACCCCGGCCTTGCCATATGGGCACAAGGGAAGGACAACGCAGAGTACTGGGAAAACGTTATCGGGTACCTGAATCCCGGAGTTTACGCGTATGACAGATACGGCGAAGGCGCTATCGACAGGTTCCAGATTTACAGTGCCGTGAACCTCTCGTTCCAGGAAACGCCGAAAGCGCTTGCGTGGATTGCGCAGCACTACCGCATTGATCTTTCGGAAGCGATGCAGCAACTGTAGGGCCCGCAAAGCCGCCCTGTCGCCGCACAGAAAACGCCCCACATACTCACGTGTGCGGGGCGTTGTTGGTTCCTTCGCTTTGGGAAGAACGTTTAGTCCAAATGGCTTTCGTGTTGAACACGCGCCGCTTCGCTGTAATTTTCCTTATAACGCACGTCAATAAGCTCTGTCACAATAGAAACAGCCAGTTCATCGGTGGTTTTTGCGCCAAACTTCAAACCGATGGGTCGCTTGATGCACGCCCAGCCTTCTTCGGTGGCGCCCAGCCCAATAACCAGGTCGTGAACCGTTTCGTTCTTACCCTTGCAGCCCATCATGCCCACGTAATGCGTGTTGCATGCCACGCCCCACGCGCAGCTCTGCGGGTCGTACATGTGGCCGCGCGTAAGCACGTGCACGTAATCGGCGGGGTCCGCAGCGTATTTCTGCAGGTCATCGAAGTTACCGCCCTCGAACAAAATGCGCTGCACGCCTGGGAAGCGCTCTTCATTCAAGAAAGCAGGGTCGTAATCGGCAACCGTCACTAAAAAGCCCAGAGGGGTTGCAAGCTGCGCCACTTCGCAGGCAACATCCTAAGCGCCCAGCAGCCAAACACGCTTCGCCTCGAACAGCGGCGTGGCTTGCCAAATCAAGCCATCGAACTGCTCGTTGTGCATAGCGGGGCCGCGCGTTACATCCTTCATCTGCATCAAATCGCGCCCCGAGTACTCGTGTGCGCACACGATTTCCTTCGCATCGTTGGCAAAGAAAATGAAAGAGTCGCCATTAGCGGAGCCCTTGTCGCCGAACTTCTTCGTGACTTCGTTGTCCACGTTTGTCACGGCAACGGCTGGATCCAGAACAATCTTGAATCCCAACCAAGCCAAGTCGCGCTCATCAATAGCACGCAGCGCACGCTCAAACACCGGAATGTCTGCAGCGGTCAGCTTTGCAGCGATTTCGCACAATCTATCAGGCTCAACAGACGAAAACACTTCAGGATCAAGCTCGGGCACCTGACCCTTCTGCAGGCATGCTATAACCCGACTTTTGCAGCTAAAGAGGGCTGTTCTCCTACGCTGCCTTGGACATGGCCGGCAGCAGCGTGGTCATGTCGTTGCGGTTGCCGGGGAAGAGCTCGTAGCCCAGGGGCAGGCCGTCGGAGTCCAGGAACAGCCCCATCTGCGCGATCGGATTGGGCCTGTGCTCCTTGGACACGCCCCTCATCCTGAAGCCGTCCTCGCCTTCGCGCTCGAAGTAGTAGTTGGTGACGTCGTAGTACAGGCAGGTTGTATCGCGCGGGCCGCGCGCGGCCTCAAGGGAGGCGTTCATCGAGCTCGCGAGCGCGTCGGCGCTGGCGTCCAGGTAGGTCAGGCAGCGGTAGACGTCGTCGGCCGTGAAGCCGCACTTGCGGGGGAACCTCTCCCTGGCCTCCCAGGCGGCGTGCTTGGAGGAGGGGTGGGCGATGCGGTCCCACACGAGAAGCTCCAGGATCCGGCAGGGGTCGTAGGAGAACCCGCGCGCCGTGCGCTTGCGCTCGAAGAACGACCAGATCCCGAGGTCGCGGTGGAGGTAGGCGGAGGGCACCGCCGCGCCGAGCTCGACGCGGCCCTCGGCGCGCGTGCCTATCTTCTTGGAGGCGGTGAGCTCCACGGCGATGGGCGCCTCGGCGCGCGCGGCCTCGGCGGTCATGCGCCTGCACTCCTCCTCGAAGTGGGCGACGGGGTCGCCGAGCTCCGCCTCGAGGGCGTCGACGTAGCCGAGGCTTTTGACCGTCCTGGCCCTGTTCTTGCCGCCCGCGTCGCGGTAGCCCTGCACGATCGTGAGGTATGTGCGCCCGTTGGGCTTCTTCGGCTTCCTGAGGTACATATAGCCGTCCTGAACTGGGTTTGCACGATGCCTGGTTATACCATACATCGCCATACAACGGCATATAAGGTCGTAAAAACTTGACAAAGAGACGATATGAGCAGGACATAAAAACATTGAGAGCCCCTGTTGTATGCGAATCCGTGGATTAGGCCGACAATGTGAGTGTCTAATTCAAAAGTGGCGGCCACGCCACAAGCATGGAAAGGGGCTCTCTCATGTTGAATACTACCACCTTCGTCGGCCTCGACGTGCACGCGCGATCCATAAAGGCCGTCGCCCTTGATGCGATGACCGGCGAGGTCCGCTCGGCCACCTTCGCCTACAACGCGGCAGCCGTCGCAGAGTGGGTGGGATCCCTCGACCCTGCCGCGAAGTGCGTCTACGAGTCGGGCGTGACCGGGTTCGACCTGCAGAAGAAGCTCACGGCGCTGGGCGTCGACTGCGTCGTCGGCGCGGTCTCGAAGATGATCAAGCCATCAGCTGACCGCAAGAGGAAAAACGACCGCAACGACGCGGAGTTCCTGGCGCGCATGCTGTCGGTCGGCAACGTCGTGGAGGTATGCGTGCCCGACGATGAGTGCGAGGCGGCGCGCGACCTGGTGCGCGCGCTAGACGACGCGCGCGAGGACCTGAAGCGCTGCAAGCAGCGGCTGTCGAAGTTCCTGATGCGGCACGGATACGTGTTCAACGAGGCAACCCCGACCGGGCGCAGGAAGGGCAACTGGACCGTCGCGCACTGGGCGTGGATAAGGTCGATCGAGTTTCCCAAGAAGGCCGACAACGACGTCCTCGCGTACTACGTCGATGCCGTCAGGCAGGCGATGGAGGACAAGAAGAGGCTGGAGAAGCTGGTCGAGGCAGAGGCGTCCAGACCCCGATGGAAGAAAAGAGTCGACTCGCTGCGCTGCCTGAAGGGCGTCGACGCCATGACGGCCGCCGACATCGTGTTCGAGGCCGGCGAGTTCTCCAGGTTCAAGAACGCCAGGTCGTTCGCCGCTTGGCTCGGGCTCACCCCCTCCGAGCACTCCAGCGGGGAGAGCGCGAGGCAAGGCGGCATCACCAAGGCCGGCAACAAGCACCTGAGGAGGATTCTCGTCGAGGCCGCGTGGCACTACATAAGCGCCAGCCCGCATCCGAAGGACCTGGCCAAGGGCCAGGCACCCGACCCCGCGGCGAGAAGGCACGCGGCCAAGGGCATCCGAAGGCTCGTGAAGAGGCGCGAGGAGATGCTGGGGCGCGGCGTCCACAAGAACAAGGCCAACGTCGCCACCGCCCGCGAGCTCGCGTGTTGGTGCTGGGCGGTAGGCCGCATGGTCGAGAACGGCTAGCCTTCGGGAAGGCCGTCCCGACATAGCGCGATCCATCCCATCCTGCGGTCTGATCCGAGGCCGTTGGGGCGAACCCCAGGCTCTTTTTCTGCGAGCGCCCAAGGCGCCACCCGCGACAAGAGACTGTCGAATCGACCGAGGTAACCCCAGCCGTAGCAACGGATTGCCCAGCGCAGAGATGCGCCACGGGCGGATATTAAACTGCAAAGACGAGCGTCGGAGAGACACGCCCAGGTCGCCGTAGGAGGGTTGAGATAGAGGAAGGGCCTGGCCCCGGTTCAAAAGAATCGAGGCCAGGCCCGGTTTTGCCTATTGACAATGTCCTGCTCATATTAAAAAGCCCGTTGAACTGGGCGGACGATCTGGAATCTATTCAGTTATGCTGCAAAAGTCGGGAGATGAGTTTTCGCCATTGTAGCGCAGCTTGTTGGATGAGCGATTCGCGCGATATTCGAAGCAGACGAAAGCGTCAAAATAGTGCGGCATGGCATGAAGGAGCGTATCGAACGCGGCTGCGGCTCCTCTATAATGGCTACTCGAAAAAGAGAAAGGCTCACCTATGAAGTACAAAGTGCGTTTCATCAAGGATTCCAAGCGGTCGGATGTGTCCTTCGTCTTTGAGGAGACCGAGCTCGAGGCCGAAGACGAGGCGGCGGCGCGCGTCGCTTACGAGGCCGCGAAATCAACTGCCCCAGAAGGCGCCCTGCGCATCGATTTGGTGTGCGGCGAGGGCTACAACTGGGAAAAGGTGGCAGAAGACACCCTGTAGAAAGAGCCATCTCGCCCGGTGAGCGCGATCGGGTGTCAGTTGCGCGCACCGCTCACCGACGCGAAAGGCGTCCAACCGTGCTTTACACGGACTTTACAATTACAAGATGTTTCCCAGACACGCCCTCCCTAATGTGTTCATAGGCCTCGGAGGGACGGGTTGGGCTTGCGCCCTTCGAGCGGAGAGAAAACTCGAAGGGAGAACAAAGACGCATGGATCCGGCAACTTTGGTTGTGGTGGTGCTCGTCATCGTCACGGCTCTCATATTCGACTTCACGAACGGATTTCACGACACCGCCAATGCCATGGCAACCTCCATCGCCACGGGCGCGCTCAAGCCGAAGACCGCCGTCATCGCAGCGGGAACGCTCAATCTTATTGGCGCATTTCTGTCGACTGAGGTGGCGAAGACCATCTCGGGCGGCATCATCAACGAGCAGCAGGTCACCATCAGCGCGGCCTTCATTTTTGCCGGACTGGTCGGCGCAATCATATGGAACCTCATCACCTGGCTCGTCGGCCTGCCGTCGAGCTCCTCGCATGCCCTGTTTGGCGGCCTGGTCGGTGCTGTCATCGTGGGTGCAGGCTTTGAAGGCGTGAATTTTGCCGCGGTGCTCACCAAGGTGCTCATCCCCGCGCTTGTAAGCCCGGTGGTCGCGGGGCTTGCGGCCTTCTGCGCGGTGAAGCTCATCTTCTTCGTGGTGCGCAAGATGGAAGAGGGGCAAATCGAGTCGGGATTCCGCCACGGCCAGACGGTGACGGCGTGCCTCGTCGCGCTCTCCCATGGTACCAACGACGCCCAAAAGACGATGGGCATCATCACGCTGACGCTGATCGCCGTGGGCTTCCAGCCTTCCGGTTCGGGTCCTGAGCTGTGGGTCGTCGCCATCTGCGGTCTCGCCATCGCTTTTGGCACCTACATGGGCGGCTGGCGCGTCATCCGCACGCTTGGCAAGGGCCTGACCGAGATCTCGACTCCGCAGGGTTTCGCCGCAGAGGCGGCTTCGGCGACTACGATTCTCGTCTCCTCTCACATGGGCTTTGCGCTCTCGACCACGCAGGTGTGCTCCGGATCCATCATCGGCTCGGGTCTTGGAAAGAAGGGCAACAAGGTGAACTGGGGCGTTGCCGGCAAGATGGTCATCGCGTGGCTTGTCACCTTCCCGGCTGCCGGTATCGTGGGCGCCCTTGCTTGCGCGCTCGCAAAGACGGGGCTTTGGGGCACCGTCGCGGTCGCGTTCATCGCGTGCGCCGTTGCGTTCATCATCTGGCGCATGTCCCGCCGCAACCCAATCAATTCCACGAACGTCAACGAGCGAGCCGATGTGAAGGTCAACGCCAACACGAACGCGAAGACCGTCGCTGCAGCTGCCTAGCAAGGAGGAACTCGTCACATGCTGACTCAAGAAATCGTTAGTTTTATCACCGTTCTCGTCGTTGCCGTTTGTGTTGCGTGCTCGATTAGCGTACTGTATGCATCAGGGCTGCGCTTGTGGGCGCGCGCCGACGGGGACGTGGAGCGCGAATCTCGTTTGATGACCCGTCTTGCCTCGGCCGTCTGCTTCGCCGCCTGTGTGGCCATCGTGCTGTTCGCACTGTGGCTTATGATTCCGATGTTCCACTAGCTGGAAGAGAAACGGAGGCCTCCTATGGCGAGCATTCTCGTTGGTGTTGATGGAAGCGAGCGCGGTCGTCGCGCACTGGATTGGGCGGTCGCGCGTGCCGAGCGCACGGGTGCAAGCTTGATGCTTCTCGCGGTCGTGAATTCTGCTGAGGCGAAGAAGCTTGGTGCCGAGGCCGAGATGGTGCACACCACCGTTGAGGCGGCGCTTCGCGAGAAGAAGGAAACGCTTGCCGCAGAGCATCCCGGCGTTACCGTGGACACGAAGATCGTCGATGGCCCTACCGTGGAATCGATTGTGGAGGAAGCTGCCAACCACGACATGGTGGTTTTGGGGTCGCATCACGGGGCGTCTATCACCGAGACGTTTGGCGGCGCGACCGGCCTGCGCGTCTCTGTGCAGGTGAAGATTCCCACGGTTGTCGTGCCGTGCGACTGGGATGTGACCTGCGCTGGCAAGTCTGGCATTGTTGTGGGCGTGGGTCCCGACAACGTGTCGGATGCCGCGGTGGCGTTCGGCGTCGGCGAGGCGATCGATTCCGCCCAGCCGCTCGAGCTGGTAAGCGCATGGGGCATCCCCGCCTGGATGTCGCGTCCCGCAGAAGGCATGGGCGGCGGCCTTGAAGAGGTTGGCCGTCAGCGTCAGGCAGAAGTCGATGAGTTCGTCGCGCGCATCACGACCGCAAACCCCGCGCTCGAGGTGGCGGGCCGCTCGATCGAGGGGCCTTCTCCCACGCGCGTGCTTTTGGATGCGTCGAAGGATGCGCAGCTGCTCGTTTTAGGCACGCATTCCCGTGCCGCGCTCGGCCGTGCGCTGTTCGGCTCGGTCACGCATAGCATGCTTTTGAACCTGGCCACGCCGACGGTCGTCGTGCCGAAGGCCTAAGGCTTAAGACAACGCCTGCGCGCAAGCTGATTTCGCCCTGACAGGCCCGCAATCGCAGCTCATCGCTGCCGGTTGCGGGCCTTTTTACGTGAAAATGAGCACGTGTAGCGTGCCCGTAACACACACGTATGCGAAGTGTAGGATAATAAGGCTCGCAACCATAAACCACAAGCTGGAAATCACGAGGCTGGCCGCGAGGCCCGGGTGAGATAGAGGGGTTTCTATGATTAAGCTTTACGATGGCGGAGTGTTCCTGCGCGAAGGAACCGAGATCGTTCCCGAAGCGGAAGCGGCGGCGCGCGGCATCTCGAAGACGCCCGACGAGGCGCGGCGGGAGACGATTGCATACTCGATTTTGCAAGCGCACAACACCTCGGGCGATCCGAGTGCGCTGAAGATCCGCTTCGACGCGATGGCCAGCCACGACATCACGTTCGTCGGCATCATCCAGACCGCGCGCGCATCGGGCATGACGGAATTCCCCCTGCCCTACGTGCTCACCAACTGCCACAACTCGCTGTGCGCCGTGGGGGGCACCATCAACGAGGACGACCACGTCTTTGGTCTTTCTGCCGCGAAGAAGTACGGTGGAATCTTCGTTCCCTCGCATATTGCGGTGATCCATTCGTTCATGCGCGAGAACTTCGCCGGCTGCGGGAAGATGATCTTAGGCTCTGATTCGCATACGCGCTACGGCGCCCTCGGCACGATGGCTATCGGCGAAGGTGGCGGCGAGCTGGCGAAACAGTTGTTGCGCGATACCTACGACGTGGCGTACCCCGGCGTTGTGGCAATATATTTGGAAGGTGCCCCGCGCCCTGGCGTCGGCCCGCACGACGTGGCTCTCGCCATCATTCGCGAGGTGTTCGCAAGGGGATATGTGAAGAACAAGGTGATGGAGTTCGTGGGCCCGGGCATCGCGTCCATGACGACCGATTTCCGCAACGGCATCGACGTCATGACGACCGAGACCACGTGCCTGTCCTCTATTTGGGCCACCGACGAGGACACCCATGCGTTCCTCGCAGCTCACGGGCGCGGCGAGGAATACAAGCAGCTCGCCCCGGGAGACGTGGCATACTACGATGGCTGCGTGCACGTGAACCTTTCCGAAATCCTTCCCATGATCGCGCTGCCGTTCCACCCGTCGAACGGCTACACGATCGCCGAGCTCAACGAGAACCTCGAGGACATCCTGCATGAGGTCGAGGTCGAAGCGGCGCGCATCGGCGGCGATAAGGTCAACTTCAGCCTGCTCGACAAAATCGAGGGCGGGCGCCTGCGCGTGCAGCAGGGAGTGATTGCCGGCTGCTCGGGCGGCAACTACGACTCCGTCGTTCAGGCGGCCCGCGCGCTCAAGGGCGCCAACACCGGTTGTGGCGAGTTCTCGCTGGCGGTCTATCCCACAAGCCAGCCGGTCGCGCTTGAGCTGACGCGCCGCGGCTACATCTACGACCTCATGGAGGCGGGCGCCATCGTGCGCACCGCGTTCTGCGGCCCGTGCTTCGGCGCCGGCGACACGCCTGCGAACAACGGGCTTTCCATCCGCCACACCACGCGCAACTTCCCCAACCGCGAGGGCTCCAAGCCCGGTAACGGCCAGCTCTCGGCGGTCGCGCTCATGGACGCGCGCTCCATCGCGGCGACGGCGGCGGCGGGCGGCATTCTGACTCCTGCGACCGACCTTCCCGACGAGACATGGGACGAGGCGTGCGAGTACACCTTCGACAGCGCGCCCTACGACAAGCGTGTGTACTGGGGATTCGGCAAGGCAAAGCCCGAAAGCGAACTTGTCGAGGGACCGAACATCAAGCCGTGGCCTGCGATGGAGCCGCTCGGAGAGAACATCCTTTTGAAGGTGTGCTCCAAGATCATAGATCCGGTGACCACCACCGACGAGCTCATTCCTTCCGGCGAGACGAGCTCATTCCGCTCGAACCCGCTCGGCCTGGCCGAGTTCACGCTCTCGCGCCGCGACCCCGAGTACGTGGGGCGCTCCAAGCGCGTCGATGCAGTGGAGAAGCGCCGCGTGGCGGGGGAGAGCCTCATCGAGGCCGATCCCGAGCTCGCCGTCGTGTTCGCGGCGCTCAACGGAGCGGGCGTGGACGCCGATGCATCCCGTGTGGAGTACGGCAGCATGATCTACGCGAAGAAGCCTGGCGACGGAAGCGCGCGCGAGCAGGCGGCGAGCTGCCAGCGCGTGATCGGCGGGCTTGCGAACATCGTTGAGGAATACGCCACCAAGCGTTACCGCTCGAACGTGATGAACTGGGGCATGGTGCCCTTCCAGCTTGAGGGCGAGCCGCCGTTCGAGGTGGGCGACTACGTGTACGTTCCGGGCATCCGCGAGGCGATCGATGGTGATCTGTCCGACATCGCTGCGTGGGTCGTGCATGCGGGCGAGGCGCGCAAGATCTCACTTTACGTGGCGGATATGACCGAAGAAGAGCGCGCCATCGTGCGTGCCGGCTGCCTTATCAACTATAATCGTACGCGTCGCGAAAAAGAGTAGGGCTTCGTGCGGGCGGTTTCGCTCGCTATAGGCCATAGTTGCGCGGCGGGGAAGCCGCGTGATGGAAAGAACACCGAACACGGGGCATAGCTGAGAAGCGGCCCCGTGTTTTCGGTTGGAAAGGGTTTTCATGGAACGAGAGAGGTTTGGTTCGCGCCTGGGGTTCATCCTGGTGAGCGCGGGCTGCGCCATCGGCTTGGGGAATGTATGGCGATTCCCCTATATCACCGGCGAGTACGGCGGTGCGGCGTTCGTCGTGCTGTACCTGATATTTCTCGTGATATTCGCGCTGCCGGTGCTCGTGATGGAATTCGCCGCGGGCCGCGCAAGCCAGCGCTCGATCGCACGCAGCTACGATGAGCTCGAGCCCGAGGGCGGGAAGTGGCATCTCTTCAAGTGGGTCGGCCTTGCGGGCAACTACCTGCTCATGATGTTCTACACGGTGGTGGCGGGCTGGATGCTCGCCTTCATGGTGAAAAGCGCGATGGGCGAGTTCAACGGCGCGAGCACCGAGCACGTCGCAAGCGTGTTCGGGCAGCTTCTCGCTGACCCCGTTCAGATGACGATTTACATGCTGATCATCGTGGCGATCGGCGTGATCACGACGCGCGCGGGCGTGAAAAACGGCGTCGAGCGCGTGACGAAGGTGATGATGGTCGCGCTGTTCGTCGTGCTTGTGGCGTTGTGCGTGCGCGCGGTGACGCTGCCGGGCGCTGAAGAGGGCCTCGAGTTCTACCTGATGCCCGACTTCGGGAAGCTCTTTGCGGGCAACACGCCCGCCGAGCAGTGGGCGACGTTCGGCGATGCGGTGTATGCAGCCCTTGGCCAGGCGTTCTTCACCGTGTCGGTGGGAATGGGCTCGATGGCGATCTTTGGCAGCTACATCGGCAAGGACCGCCGCCTCACAGGCGAGGCCGTGCGCGTGGGCGTGCTCGACACGCTGGTAGCGCTCATGGCGGGGCTCGTCATCTTCCCGTCGTGCTTCGCCTTTGGCGTGGAGCCGGCTTCGGGGCCGTCGCTTGTGTTCATCACGCTGCCCATCGTGTTCAACGCGATGCCTCTGGGGCAGCTGTGGGGCACGCTGTTCTTCCTGTTCATGAGCTTTGCTGCGCTGTCGACGGTGATTGCCGTGTTCGAGACGATCATGGCGTTCTCTATGGACCAGTGGGGCGTGCGCCGCGAGAAGGCGTGCCTCGTGAACGGCGCGCTCATCGCGCTTCTGAGCATCCCGTGCGTGCTCGGGTTCAACGTGCTCTCGGGTGTTGCCATCCCGGGCATCGGTGACATCCAGTCGATCGAGGACTTCCTCGTGTCGAACAACATCCTGCCTTTGGGCGGCCTGTTCCTCGTGATGTTCGTGACGAGCAAGCGCGGATGGGGATGGAAGAACTTCCTCGCCGAGGCGGACACGGGCGAAGGCCTGCGCTTTCCCGCCTGGTCGTACCGTTATATGAAGTACGTGCTGCCTGTGGGGATCGTCATCATCTTCGTGTTGGGGTATGCGCCCATCGTAAGCACGTGGCTGGAGATTTCATAGCGATATATCTTTCCGCCAGAGTGTCCTGTGCCAGGTTTTGATGAGGTCTTGCGACCTGCGGTTTTGCGATCAGCTCGGCGGTCGAGATGCTGGGGGTCGACGAGGGCCTGTGCGTTCAATGCATGCTCATTGGGCTTTACGAAAACGAGCGGGCGACCATAGACGCCGTGCGCGCATTCGCAGCTGAGCAGGGCTATGCGCCCGACTTCTCCGAAACCGAAGCGCAGCGCGAGTGGGCGGAGCGCTGGTTCTTCGATGCGAACTCACCTGTGACGCGCCCCGTCGTGCGAAGCTAGACGGCGAATCCCCAAAGGCGGCGCGTCGCGTCGCGAGCGGACCTTCTTATCGAGCGGAACAGGGAGAGGATTGGATCGTCGCTCTTCTCGGAAGAGCCGCTTCTCGTTCCCCGAAGCAGGACGGCATCGTCGGTTCCGAGGATGTAGCTCCAGTAGAAACCGTCGTAGATCATCCACGGGCTTTCCCCGCGCTCGCTGTAACGGGAGCCTTCGCCGATGGTGGCGTGGGGCGCGATCTTGGCCGCGGCGACTCTGAACCTGGCGGCGGGAAGGTCGCGCTTCCCGGAGACGTACTCGATTTCGCACCAACCCGTGACCAGGTTGCAGCGTATGTCTATGTTGCCCTCGAGGGCAGGCCCCCACGTCCAGAACCGCGCCCACGTCGCCTTCTCGCCGATGCCTCTCGCAATGGGCTCCTCCTCGGAGACGGGCGCGGGGAGAAAGCCCACCTTGGGTTCGCCATCGGCGCCGGCATCCCATCGGGCGTAGGCGAAGCGGCCCCCGTAGAGCTTTGCGATCTGTTCGTCTTCGCGTGCCGCGAAAAGGCGCTCGAACGGCTCCGCCTCTGCCCGCGGGACGAGATAGCCCCAAAGGTCGGGGCACGCGACGTCCACGAGGCTCTCCGGCCCGTATTCGGTCGGGTAAAACGTGCCGTCCGCCTGGCCCTGAAGCACCTCGATCGCGTCGAGGACAGCGCCGTCTTCCCAAAACCAGCTGTCGCGCAGGCACAGATACGCTCCCATTGCTATTCTTCCTGCTGTTTGGCGGGGAGGGGCTTGTCCCACTCGGCGGTATCGGGATTCCACGCGGCCGTGAAATCGTCGTCCATTCCCTCGCAGGTGAGGCTTACGCCCTCTGCGGAGGGCTCAGGCTTCGGCTCGAGGAAAAAATGAAGTCCGCCTCTGCCGGTATCGAGCTTGAAATGCAGGAAGAACGAGAGCCCCGTAGTCTTGAACCCGCAGTACACGTCGAGAATCTCGGCGTCTAGAGCGTGGTGCATGTTCTCGTAGCTGAACCTGAGCTTCGGCGGGATGGCATGGGCAGGCAGCGCCTTGGAGAGGATGCCCGCGATGGCGTCGGCGATCATGCCGTCGTGCTCGTCGCACCAGTCGCGGTTCTCCGGCGAGGCCTCGTCGCCGAACATCCCGTTTGATGCGGCGTCCTTGCGGTGCCAGACGTCGTAGTCGAGGACGAACGGCAGCCCCTCGAACTTGTAGTCGTGGCGGCTCATGTCGAGCTTGAGGCCATGGGCCTCGGAGAGCAGCATGATGGCCGCGTGCAGGTCGAGCAGGTAGCGTTCGGCAACATCGGCATCGCAGCCGAGCTGCGCTTCCAGCTCGCGGTAGGTCGTGGTGTTGAAGCCGTCGGGCGCCTGCTCGAGAGCGAAGAGGATCGCCTCCGCATCCCTGCGCGTCTCAAGGTCGATGGACATCAGCTCGTCCAGTCCTTCTCTGTCCATGTGCGTTCTCCTTGTGATTGCCGCTTTCGGTTCGAGCCATGCCAGCGGCTTCTCTGCTGCGGGCGTTCTCGTCTTCTTTGGCTGACATTATCCCACCGCGTTGCACCTGCCGCCACATCGTGCAGCGGCCAAGATGAGCCCGAGGTTCAGACGATGGAGATGCCGCGGCTGCGCCCCGAATCGCGGCATCGATTCAGCTCATAAGCAAGCCACCCGAGACTACTTACTTTATTCATCGATGGCGTAGACCTGTGGCCTGCGGTTTTGCAGACGACGCAAAAGCCGCCCGCGTTGATTCACTCGTGATTGTAGCTGGCGGCTTGCGTGCAAAAAGACACTTGAGTTTTAAAACGGACGTTTTCCGTACTATCGAGCTTCTGAAGAGTGCTCGCCGCGCCCCCCCCTCTTTCAGAAAGGAGATGGGGGCAAAGCTATGCCGAAGCCTGATGGAGCTCCTGATCAGCGCACACGCAAAATATGTGAGACACGAATGGATTGGGCACAATTTCACCTACTACTTCGAAGACAGGCTACGCTACATGTGGTTCGCATTCGCCACATACATGGACAAGAAACACGTCGCTATTTGCGATTACTGCGGCAAGCCTTACATGAGAACGCGGTCGAATCAGAACGCTGCCCTGGCGAATGCACCCGTAAGGCGCACAAGCACTAAGCCCTATTAGTTAGCTTTGGATCGAAATGCAGATATCAAGTCGAGGCGAAACGTACTTTTCCATCGATTCAGCCAACACGCGAGTAAATTGCTCCTTGAGGCGGGTATGCATCTTAGTCTTAACGAAACTACAGGGAGCGCTACCTAAAGCCAAATGTCTTGTCGTCGTTGCTAAAGTCGTAGAGGATTATCAACCAATAGTCCACCGTCCATGAAAGGAGGAGTCTGAATGTCGCTTGGCTACATGGGAACGTGCACACTCATGGTGGAAGATGACGATCTCGCAATCTATACCTATCGCGGAGAAGATTGGAATCTGCCCGAAGAATTGCGAGCTGAAATTGAGGCTGCAGAAGGAGAATTCTCAATTGAGAAGCGATGCTTTGAGAAGCCAACGATCCGCACCCGCATCCATCGACTTCCAAATGGTAAGAAGAAGACCGAAGTAAAGAAGATTCTCCACACAGTGGATTGGGGCAAATATCTTGAAGACGGCGGCATCGTCGTCTTCAAGCTCTGCGGCTTAGATGGTTACTCGAGTGAAAAGGGACATCGTCCTGGACACATTCTCAGCTGCCTGCTCGGCCATCTGTTTCGCGAGTATCAGGAAACGGGAGACATTCCGAAGAAGGCGGCGTTTGTAAAATAACTGAAGGCGCTGCAGCGGTCGCGGCGCAGTCCCTAGACAGAATGACAATAGCCGAGCACCGGGAAGACGAACTGCCCGGGGAACGCTATGGGGCATTACTGCGAAACGGGATGAACCCTTGAGCTAGCCTACAGCTTTCATTCAGCTAGGTATTCGACCAGCGACGAGGCAATCTTCTTAAAGCCGCCGCTCAAATCCAGTTGAAAGATGGATCCGGAAGAATCCTGGCAAATAATCACGCCGTCAACGTAGGTATCCTCTATCACGTAGCTATAGAGACCGAGCGCTTTGTAGATCGACCGCATATCTTTGGTTACGCTTACGACGTTCAGCCTTTTAGAGTCTATTAAGCTGGTCAACTCATGACCATCCGTCTCGATGCAACCGTATTCCAGAAGTGCGCTTCGGAAATCTGGCGAGAAACGTAGGCCAAGGGCCGACTCTGCCTCAGCCACGGCTGCTTCGGAGGCGGGCGCAAAGCCTGAAAAACCGGGCAATTCAGCCAGTCCCTCGATATTGACATCCATACCTTTGCTCCTCATCCAGCAACTATCGAAGCGTAGTCGCGCCAGAACTGCTTCTTCTGCGTTTCGAAAGCCGGCCTGTCAATTTCGCTCGATTTACCTGCAGTGTTCAGGATCTGCGCTACGCCCTTACCCCTATGCTCCTCCATGCTCAGCACGGCAAGTGTCCCATCGGCCTTCTGATTGATGTGATGGAGCTCATAGGCGTTTCCGCCGGAATCGAGTGGCGGCTGTCCCTTCTGCATGCGCTGCAGATTCGTCAGACCTTTCTCATCGATTCTAGTGAGGTCTATGTCCTGGACCAAAGCGGTTTTACCACTAACCTTTGCGGTCTTGAGCCCAGCATCTTTGTAGATGTTGTACTCCTCAACGCTCTTGAACTGCCTGATCACGTCGAGCGGATACTTGGATTCGCGCTGGATTGCCGCCGCCTCACCCATGGTTAGACCGTTGAGGGCTGCGCCCTTGAGTCCGGCGGCTTCCGTCGCTCCGCCCCCAAGAGTGCCCATCATCGCTCCGACTTTGAGGCCTTTGCTCCCGCCTAGAGCAGCGGCCTTGACGGAAGCCTCAACGTCACCGTCCGTCAGGATTGCGGTAGCGGCGCCCGAGGTTATCGCCCCGATGGCGGCACCGGAAAGCGCCGCTTTTGTTCCGGTGCTGGCCGCGATCGCGAACACCATACTGCAGGCGGGCGCGGCCCCAGCGGTTGCTGCGGAAACGGTAACGCATACCAGGATAACGCCGCCGCCTACGGCAACGTTTCGGATTATCTGATCATATGTATCATCGTAACCCTGGAAGGCACGAACGGTGGTCTGGCCGCCATCGCCTAATGTATAGACATATTTAGAGCCCTGGAACTGGTTTTGAAGCTCTGCGATGGTGTAGCCGAAGAAAACGGTAGATTGAGAATTGTATGTGAGCTCGTCGATGTATTCCTGGGAGATATACACAGCCTGTACGTTCTCGACAAACGAGCCGTCCGGCAGGCCCTGGCTCAAGACCTGCTCGTAAACCGAGTCCCAGATATACTCCGGGAGGCCCTCTTCGCTCATCTTCGCGAACTCGCCACCTTGTGCTGCTGAAACCTCGAGATTGACATGCTGTGTTTCGAGGCTGCTCGAGTCGGCGGAATCCTGGCGAACGGGAATGCTGCATCCTGAAAGAGCGAGAGTCCCAGACATCAAGACGGCTAGAAGCTTCTTCCTCATTTGTCATCCTTGTCGTCGTCAGCATCGAATCCAGCCGAACCGCCTTCTAGGCCGATGGTCGATTGCGACTCAAAGGGGGTGACGGTTCTGGCGAAGCGGCGTTTTACGAGAATAATTACCGCGAGGACGATCAGCGCTGCGCTGAAGAGGAGAGGCGGCATGTTGAATCCGGCGCTCTTGGCAGCCGATGCAGAAGACGAATCGCTCGATGGGGCTTGCTCGGAAGAATCGGTCTGATTCCGCCGCGTTATGGATCCGTCATCGTTTATCGCTGCGCCCTGGTTGACCGCATCCTCGATCTGCGTTGTCGAATAGCCTGCGGCCGCATAAGTCTTCAGACTGGGGTCGCTGCCAACGTAGATGGTCTTCTCGGTCGTCTGTCCCGTAGAGGTGTTTTCGGTGGAAATGGTGTAAATCCCCTCGTCGGTGTATCGGTCGCCATCTTTAGCGGGTGCGTTGGATCGAACGTCGAACGACTTACCGGTCAACACCTCGCGTTTAACGTTGACATTCAGATAGCGGGAGCGAGCCAGGTCTATGACGAAACCATTAGGAGCCACCGATTCATTGGTCAGCTCGGATCCGCTTTGCGCATCGAAGAGGAACGGCATCGTGTTTCCGTTACGAACGGAAAACTTGAATCGAATGGTGTAATTGCTGTAGTCGGGGAAGATGGAAGCTTCAGGCACGAATAAGAAACCGCCCACCTTGTGGACGTCATTCTTAATCTCGTAGTCTAGAACGACCTCGTAATCGCCTTCCTCGAAGAGGTCGACTCGGGTGTTTGCCCCAGCTGCGACGCCCGCTAGGTAGTCGTTGTACACCTGCGGCTCTGAGGAATTGTTCTGATAGTCGGTCTTTCGAACGATGAGAGTGCCACGGCCAAAACCTGGCGAAGACTTTTCGATCTGCATCCCTTGGTCGTAGCCGTTTTCGTCATTCGCTATTGTCAGCAACGGGTTCCCGTTTAGGCGGTTGATGTCTTGAGAGAGCTCGAACTCCAGCGACACTTTGTCGCCGACGGTTTTCAAGAAAGTTGCCGACTCGCCACCACGTTGCACGGACGTAAAGCCCTTGACGTTGAAAGATCCCAGCTGCCAGCCGAAATGAGGGTCGGATTCTTTAATCTCGTTGCTTTCGGAATAACCTGTGTCCAAACCGGCGTTGACCACCGAGCCGAGAGCAAAGCTTTGTTCGCCCGCAAGCGCCATAGACGGAATGGCCAGCAAAAGCAAGGCGGCAAGAACCAAAGAGGCGAAAGCCTCGAAAGCGCGAACTAATCTGCTGGTTGGCATGGCGCTCCTATCTTTAAGTCGTTGCATTTTTAAGCCTTTTATCGAATGCTTATGGATGCAATGCAGATTCTGGCGGGCAGGGTTGCCGACATGGCCGATGAGAGCCTTGCTTCTCGTAAAGGAGTCTGGCAACCTGCCCCATCCG
>NZ_DBFSAP010000038.1:0-18931 GCF_048412355.1 Ellagibacter sp. | reverse complement strand
CGAGGGCAAGCCCCACCGCGTGGCCGTCACGGCCGTGGCGAGGAAGCTGTGCCACATCGTTTTCGCGGTGATGCGCGACCAGGTCCCGTACGACCCCGAAAGAAAATAGGGTCGGGCGAAACGAAGCCCCTCCAGGCGGCGACGCCGCCCGCTTCGCCATGCCCGAAAGCATTCGATATTCGGTTCTCAAGCTGCAACGTTCCAACAAATCAAAAAGTCTTAGAATCTACGGTTTAGCCCTTGACTTCATATAGCTGGTCTCCTTACGTGTGAATTCGTCCATGATAACGCGAATCGGGAGATCGTGTTTTTGCAATATTGTAACCAAAGGCAAACTTTTTTATCCAAACGCTTGACTCATGGCCACCTCTGAACTATAAGTTTTCCAGAGCTAACTATCTCCGAGAAAGCCACGCAAAAGGAGCGTTCCCGTGGACAAACGCGAATACGTGAAATTGTTCGAGCGAAAACTGGTACACCACTGCACGCCGACACTGGCTGGCATCAAGCCGGGAAGCCTGTTCGTCTGCCGCGACGAGTCGGTCTCTGGGCTTGGCAAGAGCAAGTCGGGAATAGTCTCTGCGAGGACCCATGAGCGCAACCTGGCTTACGCGCTGCGCGCAACGCGCGACAAACTCTACGATTGCGGCGTTCGCATCGAGCTTTTGGCACGCAGGAAATCCGGGGTGCTTCTCTATGTCTACCGCCCTGACCTGCTTCGACGCGACCTTTCGCAACCTGAGGTTGCAAGCTTCCTCGCACAGGGGGGATACGACACCGGCTCCCTCGCGGCCTGCATCGAGCTTCTGCACAAGCGCATCTGCGGGACCGACCTGCAAAGCACGCTTTCAGGGTCTTGCGCGTTCCCTCACGAAATAGGCCTCTTTTTGGGATACCCGTTCGAGGACGTCATGGGGTTCATCGAGAACAAGGGCGAGAACTACCTGTGCAGCGGATGCTGGAAGGTGTACTCATGCGAACGCGATGCGAAGGAGTGCTTCTGCAAATACAAGGAATGCACGCGCGCCTATGAGGAACTTTTCGACGAAGGAGTATCGCTGGAATGCCTCGCCATCCTCGACGACGCCTTCCCCGCCGACGAAGCCTATTCCCAGGCCAGTTAAGAGCACGCTGGGCGATGTGCACGCGGGAGGGGAGCCTGCGTGCACATCGCCCAGCGCTGAACAAAAGCGCTCGGAACCGAATAGCAACCGATATGCAAGGAGAACCCATCATGAATAAAGTCGCTATCGTTTATTGGAGCGGCACGGGAAACACCGAGGCCATGGCCGACCTGATTGCGCAAGGCGCGCGTGCCGCCGGCGGCGAGGCCGATCTCATCCAAGCTGCGGATTTCGATTCGAGCAAGCTCGATAACTATGACGCTTTCGCGTTCGGTTGTCCCGCAATGGGCGACGAGGAACTCGAGGAGATGGAGTTCTTGCCCATGTACGACGAGGTGGAGCCGCATCTTCCCGGACGCAAGGTGGCGCTGTTCGGGTCCTACGATTGGAATGACGGCGAATGGATGGAGCTTTGGGAGAAGCGCGCGGAGGAGGCGGGCGTCGACGTGGTCGACTCCGTCATCGCGAAGGACTACCCCGACGACGACGCATCCGCGGACTGCATGCGCCTTGGCACGCTGATCGCAAAGTAGGGCGCCGTGCCGCGCGGGCGCGGGCCCGATCGAAAAGGAAAGGGATTGGCGGCGGCGCGGCGCGCCCGCATTTATTCCCCTACAAGTTTCCGCAGCTCAAAGGCACCGTTTTCGTAAATCGCATAGCTGTTCGAGCCGTCCTTCGGGAGAGAAACGCTACCGGGGTTCACGAAGAGAACGCCATCGCGCGAGACAATCTCCTTCACGTGGGTGTGCCCGTACAGAAGGGCGGCACCTCGCGCGAGCGGCGGCACATTCTGCGGCCCAAACAGGTGGCCGTGAGTGCAGAACAGCAGGCGCGGCTTGGCCTTTGGGGCGGGCTGTCCATCTGCGCTCTCCGCAGGCGTCGCGTCCATCACGATCGCGTAGTCGGCCATACATGGGAAATCGAGCACCATCTGGTCGACCTCGCTATCGCAATTGCCGCGCACGGCAACGACGCGATCGGCCAGCGTGTTCAGCATGGCGAGCACCTCCTTCGGCGCGTAATCGCGCGGAAGGTCGTTTCGCGGACCATGATAGAGAAGGTCACCCAGAAGGACGATGGTGTCGGGCGATTCAGCCTCGATTCGCGCCATGAGCGCGCGGCACCAGTACGCCGAGCCGTGGATGTCGGATGCAATCAAAAGCTTCATCGGGGCGCTCCTTTCTTGTCTTTGCGAAAGCATACCCTATCCGAGATGCAAGTCGTCGCGAAGTTGACGCCAGCAAGCCCTATCTCACGACGGTAGGTGTTTGGCTTGCTGGGCGGCTATAGGCCAAAAAGCAGGGCAAACCCGAGCAAAACCGCCAGAAATACCACGTTGACCAGCGTAAACACTTTGAAGTATCGCATCTTCGCCCCCACACGGCCGATGGAGATCGCCTTGAAGGTGATCAGGCTCGCCATCGAGGCGATGAGCGTCCCAAGCCCGCCAAGATTCGTGCCCACGATGAGGGCGTCCCATTGACTCGTGAACCCGGAGAGCAGCACGGCCGCGGGGACGTTGCTGGCCACCTGGCTCGCGCCCACTGCCGCGATGACCGCATTTTGCCCCACGAGCCCCGCCACCGCATCATGGACAAGCGGAATGCGCACCATGTTCCCCACAAAGACGAACAGCGCCACGAAAGTGAGCAGGAGCGCGAAATCAACGCGCCGAAGCTGCTCGGCATCAGTAAGCGCGACGATCGCGATGACGATAGCAAGCACTATGCGCACATCGACGATTCCCGCAACTGCGAGCAGGCAGATGCAGAATAGCACCAGGTAAATTGCAAGACGTCCGCAGCTGCATTTCCACAGGGGTGCAGGGGCGGCGGCTTCGCGGGCCTCATATGCAGAGTAGGGCGCAGCGCCATCGGACCAGCACGACCGCGGGACGACCTCTCCCCCACCAGCAGCACCCCGAACGCAGCCCTCGTTCTTGCCAGCCTTTTCCCCGCAACAAGGCTTCGACCTGAACAGCACGAGAATGCACCCAGTTAGAAGCGCTGCGGAAAGCACCGTGTAGGGTGCCATGAGCAGCAGGAAGCGGGAAACCGACATCCCCGAAGCGGTGAACAGGTACAGGTTTTGGGGATTCCCGACAGGTGTATGCATGCTGCCGAGGTTCGCGGCGACCGTCATGAGCGCAGCCACGAGGAGCGCGCGACCCTCCATGCCCGCCGCGCGAAGCGTCACGAGGGCGAGGGGAACGAACGTGATGAGCGCCACGTCGTTCGTCACCGCCATGCTCGCGAAGAAAACGATTCCCACAAGCGCGAACGCGATTGCGCGCTGGGACTTCGCCCGTGAGACGAGCCACTTCCCCATCGAATCGAGGACGCCGAGAGAGCGAAGCCCGGCAACGACGGCCATCAGGCAGAAGAGCAGCGCGAGCGTGTGCCAGTCGATATAGGAAGAATACGCCGCGTCGGGCGGAACGGCGATGCACGACGCGGCGGCGAGCACGACGGCGACAACGAGGACGACCTCGCGCCGCACGAAATCGCGAAGGCGTTGCACTTAGAAGCTTTCCCAGCTCACAAGCGACATATCGATGTCGGCGGGCGTATGGGGAGTCGGATGCTCGCAGATGGTTCCCACAACGAGCATCGCTTCAAGGGAGAGGCCTTCCGGTGCGCCGAGGATGCGGCTGACATAGTCGCTCGAGGGTGTACCGTCGGCGGCAGTGCGCATGCGGGCCTGGACCCAGCAGCTGCCAAGGCCCAGCGCATCGGCCGCCAAGTGCATGTTGGTCATGGCAACCGAGCAGTCTTCGACCCACGTGTCGGCGATGGAGGGGTCCCCGAACACGGCAATGACCAGGCTCGCCGTGTCGAAAAGCTTCTGTTTGGGATCGCGAGCTTGGGCCAGGCGGGAAATCGTCTCCGCATCCTCGACGACGACGAAGCGCCAGGGCTTTTTCCCCTTGCCCGCAGGGCCGGACATGCCCGCGACGAGAAGCGCCTCGACCGTCTCGCGGGGAATGGATCCTCCCGTAAAGCTGCGGATGCTGCGGCGATGAAGCAGCGTATCGAGAATTTCCATGAGGTTCCTTTCTTTATGACCAGCTCGGGTCACTAACTTTTCCCCAGCGAGCAGCAACACCCCACCGTGAAACTGCGTCCTGCGGAGAAGTGTCTACAAAGCCACGATGGCCTCCTCGAGCGCAACAATCTCCTCTTCGCGCGTGGCCCAACTCGTGCAGACGCGAATGGCGACGTGCTCCTCATCCGTGCGCTCCTCGAATTCCAACTCGAACCGCTCGGAGATCTGCGCGTACTGAGCGTCGGTAAAGTTGATGAAGACCTGGTTGGTCGTCGTCTGTGCGAACAGGGGAATGCCCGCCTTCGCGCAAGCGTCCTTCACACGCGCGGCGTACTCGTTCGCGCGGCGAGCGACCTTGAAGTAGAGATCGTCGGTGAAGAGCGCCTCGAACTGCGCGCCGAGCAGCCACCCCTTCGCGAGCATGGCCCCGTTCTGCTTCATGTTCGCGCGGAAATGCGGCTTGAGCTCGTCGTTCACGATGACGACGGCCTCGCCGAACAGCGCGCCGCATTTCGTGCCGCCGCAGTAGAACACGTCGGCGAGCCGGGCAATGTCCTCGAGGGAAACGTCGCCGCCGATCGCCTCGAGCCCGTAGGACAGGCGCGCGCCGTCGATGAACAGGTAGAGCGAGAACTCGTCGCACACCGCGCGGATGGCGGCGAGCTCGGCAAGCGTGTAGACGGAGCCTGTCTCGGTCGCCATGGAAAGATAGACCATCTTGGGCTGCGTGATATGTTCGGGAATGATGCTTCCCGCCCAGTTTGCGGCAATGGCGCGCACCTGGTCGGCGCTGATTTTGCCATCGTGAGCAGGTGCGGTTTCGCACTTGTGGCCCGCGTGCTCGACCGCGCCGGTCTCGTGCACGTTGATGTGCCCCGAGTCGGCGCAGATGACGCTCTGCCATGGGCGCAGGGCGGACTCGATGACGACGAAGTTCGCCTGCGTGCCGCCAACGAGGAAGTGCACATCGGCCGAGGGCGCACCTGCACGCTCGCGAATCAGGCGAGCCGCGCGCTCGCACACCTCGTCGCAGCCATAGCCGCAAAACGCCTGGTCGTTAATAGTTTGGAGCGCCTCGAGAACCTCGGGGAGGGCGCCTTTGCAGTAATCGCAGTTGAGTCTGATCATGGAATCCTGGCTTTCGGGAAACAACAGTTTGCAAATTGTTCGGACAACAGCATATCGCACCAACACGGAAAGCGGACCAAGACCGTGCTAAACGCGGCGCCTTTCCCGCATGCGCACCACAGCCACCACAATGGCGACCGCCACAAGCGCGCCTGCGGTATCAACGCCGATATCGAATGGCTGTCCGCTTCTGCCCGCAACGAACAACTGGTGAAACTCGTCGAAGCAGGCGTATACGAAAGCGATAGCCACCGCGCCCGCCGCCGCAGGGGCGATCCTTCGAGCACCCCGGAGCGCCTGCGAAGCCCGCAGCGCTTGAACCTGGCGCAGTGTCAGGAAGACGAGCAGACCTAACACGGCGTACTCGCTGAAATGTCCCGCCTTTCGCACGGGGAAGCTGAGCGATTCCACAACGGCCGCCTGCTCACCAGGCGACATGCCGGAATAGCCCGGCCATACCGCCGAAAGCACGGCAGACGTCACGCCGTCGCTCATACCCTGGGAGTGGTCACCGTCGTTTGCCGACATAAAGAAGATGAACCCCATCCACAAGAGGAGCGCCACGACGCACGCCGCAAGCCGCACGCATTGACCGCGATGCACATTTGACGCAGAAGACAACATGATTCCTATCTTCTCTCTTTCGACGCTACGAAAACGGGGCCGGCACTTTTGCCAGCCCCGATTCGATCGTTTGGTTTACCCGTCTTACCCGTCACACTCTACATCGGCGGGAAGCGCACAACAAGGTACGCAGCCGACACGGCGATGGTGACGAGCATAATCGGGAAGCCGTATTTCAAGAAGCCCATGAACGTGATCTCAGTGCCGTGCTTCTTGGCGATGTCGGACATGACGACGTTCGCCGATGCACCAATGAGCGTGCCGTTGCCGCCGAGGCAGGCGCCGAGCGACACCGCCCACCACAGGGGCATGACGTCCATGCCGGTCGCCTCCATGGAAAGCAAGATCGGGATCATCGTGGCGACGAACGGGATGTTGTCGAGGAAGCTCGAGATGACAGCAGAGGCGAAGAGCAGCACGAGCATGGCGATAAAGGTCGAACCGCCCGTGACGTCGATCAAAGCCTGCGCGAGCATGCCGATGACACCGACCTCGGACAAGGCGCCGACCACGATGAACAGGCCCGCGAAGAAGACGAGCGTGGTCCATTCCACATGTGCGAGGGCCTCCTCGATGCGCTCGCCCGAGATGAGCATGAGGATGCCCGCCGCCGTGAGGGCGACGACGCAGGACTCGATGCCGAGCGAACCGTGCAGCATGAAGCCCACCGTCACGAGAATGATCATGATGACGCTCTGACGAAGAAGCGTGGGGTTCTTGATTTCCTCGCGCTCGTCGCGCTCCATGAGGGCGCGCCTGTGCTCCTCGTCGACTTTGAACTTGCGGCCGAACAGCAGATAGAACAGCCCGATCATCACGATGAGGCAGATGATCGCCGCCGGCGCGTCGACCATGACGAAGTCCGCGAACGAGAGGCCCGCGGCCGAGCCGATCATGATGTTGGGCGGGTCGCCGATGAGGGTCGCCGTGCCGCCGATGTTGGAGGCCATGATCTCGGCGAGGAAGAACGGCAGGGGATCAAGGTCGAGCAGGCGGCACACCGTGACCGTCATGGGGCCGATGAGCAGAACCGTCGTCACGTTGTCGAGCAGGGCCGAGAGCACCGCGGTCAGGCAGACGAAGAGCACCATCACCAGCCAGGGATTGCCCTTCGCAAGGCGCGCGCACTTGATGGCCAGGTACTCGAAAAGCCCCGATAGCTTCACCACGGCGACGAAGAGCATCATGCCCAAAAGGACGCCGAGCGTGTTGAAATCGACGTGTTCCATAGCCGCGTCGAAGCTGACCACGTGGAGGATGAGCAGGATCATTGCACCGACGACGGCAGCGAGCGCACGGTGGATCTTCTCAGTTACGATTGCCACCATGACGACGACGAACACGACGATGGCGATTATCTGGGTTGTGCCCATGCGGTTCCTTTACTGTTCGATTTTTCGCATTCGAATCAGTATCCACGAAGAAGGGAGCCTTGTCATCAACATTTGAGCGAGATGCCCGCCCAATTCGGCAAAATTACTCCTTCAAGAAGGCTAGGCGAGGTCGAACAGCGAGGGCTGCACGGGCTGCTTGAGCCGTTCGGACTGTACGGATTGCCCAGCCCGTGCAGACTTCTCGAATTGCGAGAATCGCCCAGATCGTTCGGACTGCTCGGGTAGCTCGAGCAGCGAGGCCTGCCCAGGAGCCGCTCCCCCGTCGTTTGACCCTGCGAACTTCTTCTCGTCCTTTAGCAAAGAGCGGTATTTCGCCATAATCTTCTTCGACTTAACCTTAGCCGCATCATCGCCTGGCGAAACACCCTTGGCGGAGAGGATGAGCTCGGCCTCGGAATTGCTGAGGCGTTCGGATTCGAAGCCGAAGATCAAGGATTCTAAGTCATCTAGCTTTTTCAGGTTGCGACAAGCCATCTCGCCCTCGAACACATAGAAGAACTTCACCACCTTGCCCTGAAGCAGCATCTGTATAGTGTTCCTCAGTGTTCCGGAACTGACCTGCAAGGCACCATAGCGGTTCTTCTCTATCGGGTTGAACAGGGCCATACCCCAATCGGCGTCATTGGCCATGGCGCGGTCCTTGGCCATCTGCCGCTGCTGGGACTTTAAGGTCGCATCTGCCTTGATCGACCTTACACCCCATCCAGGCTCGGGCTTGACTCGTGGGCTGCCAAATATCGTGTAGAGGGTGACGCGCCCGTAGAGCGGCACCCTCAGGAAATCGATGATTTCGCTGTCCACGCCCTTGTCCGAGTCGCCGATGAGAATTCCAATCCCCTGCTTGATGATCGCGTCGAGGGAGTTTTGCGCCGCCTTGGGAATCGAGCACTGCGAACGCGACCCGGAAATGAAGACACGCTTCTCGGGTCGCCCTGCCGACCCGGCACTGCCGCAATCCGCCAGACCCGCACCATCACGACCCACCGCTGCGGACGGCGAGTGCTTGATAGTCGCGGGAGCTTTCGCGAGGTCGGAGACGAGAAGGGCGTGCCCCAACCTGACAGAGTCGACGACCTCCCCCTCTCGAAGCAAGGCGTCAAGGGCGCGGTCGGCAAGGAGAATCCCCCCGCAACCAGCGGCCTTGAAGTCGGCCAGCGACCGGTACACCGCGGCGTCTTCAATGTCAAGGAGAGACCTACTTCCAACCGCAAACAGGAACGGGGGTTCAGACGTGAAGAAATCCCTGAGATGCCCCGTCTCTCCATCCTCGGGGAACAAGACATAGATTCCACGTTGACCCAGCTTCTCAAGCTCGAGAGAAAGCTTGAGACCCTTGGCGAGCAAGCCGCGCACCTTCGCGCTCTCATCAAGCGAAAGGGTGCTCACTGCAGCCTCAATGTCGCCATCTGATGCCGCCAATGCCCGCTTAAGGTCGGCCTTTTCGGCAGGAGACAAGGATCCTCCGAGAAGATTGCCATATAGCATGATGAGAGACTTTTGCTCTTCAGTATATTTCTCGTCCATTTAATCCCCGCTACCCGTTTTGACTAGCGCAAAAGGATATACGCTCGAAGCACCGGCTTCCAGCAGCTTCGCCGCAATGACGGTAAAGGTCCACCGAGAATCCACCATGTCGTCGACGAGCAGGACAGATCTCCCCCTGACGCCCCAAGAATCGGTTACGGCAGTGGAATTTCTGATGTTGTCCTCTTGCTGCGCGCTGTTCAGCAACATTTTCTGCTCGGCAGCGTCACACGTTTTCTGGACGGCCTCGACGCAGGGTACCCCCAGCGAAGCCGCGAGGCTCTTCGCGAAGTCGAGCACCAGGCGAGGATGCCTGCGGCTCGGAATCGGGACAACGCAGTCGATGCCTTCCCACGCAACCTTTTCCTTCAGGAACCTGCTCGATGCATCGACGAGCTCGTCGGAGAAAGACCCAATAATGTACTTTCCTTCCTTGACCTTTTGCCCCGCCGCAGAATAGTAGTCGGCGCACAGCACCCAACCTGGCCGCATCTGCAACTCCGGCCTGATCCGGGCGCGCGAGCCCCATACCTTACGCGGCGCTATTTCCCCATGTCTTCCGCCCAAGTACCGAGTCGCTGCCGCCACGGTGCTCTGATCCGCGCTTACGGGCACGATGAAGCCGCCCCGGCAGTTCGCGCAGATGCCGCACGTCTCCTGAGCATCGGGGGCATCGAGCTCGGCTGCCACGTGTTTCATGAAGCAGTCGGTCGAATCGAGATACCCGATGAGCGCCTCGTGCTCGGCGATTCGCGTCTTGGTGATTTGGTCCCTCTTCTCCCGCTCCGCCGCCGCATCGAACGCCTTCCCGAAACTTGCGCGGTAGACGGATCTATCCCGATACAGGTAGTCGTGGACAAGAAGGTACTTCAAGGCCTCGTCAAGCTTGCCCTTCTTCACGTTGAGGGACTCGAGCATCTCCCCATATCTCACTCCAAATTGGGCCATATGAACGATGTTCCCCAGCAAGTCGGGCGACGCTTGCGCGGTCGCGATGAAATGGTTGAGAATCTCTTCGTCCTCTTCCCCATGCAGGAGAAACGCATATGCGGGCTTACCGTCGCGTCCCGCTCGGCCGATTTGCTGGTAGTAGGCGATGAGGTTTTGGGGGAGCTGGAAATGAATAACAAAGCGAATGTCCGACTTATCGTACCCCATGCCCAGCTTCACCGTGGCGGCAAGCACCCTGGTATCACCGGCCACGAAACTTGCGAGGTTTTGCTTCTCGACGCTCGCGTCCCGTTCGTCTTCTCCCATGCCGGAGTAATAGGGAAGAATTGACACCCCTCGCTCAGAAAGAAAATCCGCAACGGCCGTGCAATCGGAATGCGTGAGACAGTAGATTATTCCCTGACCGTTCGAGAGGATCTCGTCCCCGACCAGCATCTGAGCGAGCCAAGCGAGCCGCTATTCTCTGGTTTGCGGCGGATTGACCTGGATTGCTAAGTTCTCTCGAATGAGGTCGCCCCGGACTATCTCCAGGTTGCCGCCCATTTGTTCCTTGATGTCGGCGATAACCCGATCGTTCGCCGTGGCCGTCGTTCCCAAGACGGTGACGCTGCCGGGCAGGCCGTCTATGATCTTCGAGACGCGTTGATAGTCCGGTCGAAAGTCGTGTCCCCAATCCGATATCGAGTGAGCCTCGTCGACCACCACCAACTCGATTCCCGACACCTCTGCCAAATGCTTCATGAACTGCTCGTTTGAGAGCCGCTCGGGCGAGACGATAAGAGCATCGATGCGATTGAGGTTGCGGTAGATATCGTTCCACTGGTCTTTGTTGTCGGAGTTCACCGTTACCGCATCGACCCCGAATGCTCGAGCGGATTCGACCTGGTTTTCCATAAGCGCCAGAAGCGGGCTGATGATAAGAGTCGGGCCTGCTCCGTTTTCCCGCAAGATCCTCGTAGCGATGAAATAGACAAGGGACTTTCCCCAACCGGTCTTCTCGACCACAAGCGAATCGCGGCCGGAAACCACGGACACGATGGCATCGAGCTGTCCGGGGTGGAACTGCGCGGCCGGACCGTACGCATTCTTGAGAATCGAATACGCGCGTTCTTGGATGAATTGCCTCTCAAGCGTTCTTCCCATGCTTGCCTCCTCGACCATGCGGGCAGTCCGTTGCTTCGACGAGCCTATTTTCCCATAAGGATGCTTCCCAGTTACCGCAAACCTTTGCTGATAGCAGAATGATTTGTCGCGTCGCCCTCGAAGCATGCCGGCTCCGAAGTTCGTCACGGTGAACCATGGCAAAAGAAAAAGCGAGCACGAGGCCCGCTTTCTCCTTGTGACCCCAGACAGGGTCGCAATACCTTACAGCCAATAGCCGCCGTCGGAGGGGTGATCGACGACGGTGTGCGACTGCACGAGGCACGTATCGATGGAGCCGATGAAGCCCGCACCGTGCGCGGAGAGGCGCTTGAACTCCTCCATGGCGCCGGCGGGCGGTAACGGCAGGTGCGGAACGCGACGGGGCGGCGGGCGAGGCCGGCACGAGGCGCGACAGGCGTGAGCGCTCTATACAATTCGCAAAATGTTGCGAATTGATTGACTCGCATAATTTTGCGAGCTATTATTGTCGCAGAATTATGCGAATGAGTTATTCCTCGCAGACAAACGAGAGGATATGCTGGTGATAGACGCACTTGAAATCGGCTATGCGATTAAGGACCGCCGAGCAGAACTCGGCTTGACCCAGGCGCAGGTAGCCGAGGCAGCTGGAGTCTCGAAGCGATGCCTGTGGTCGCTGGAGCTCGGTCAAAATCCTGGCGTTCAACTGGATAAATTGACAGCAGTCCTGGGAGCGCTCGGCCTCGACCTGCGAATAGACAAAGGCGACCTTCCGTGCTTCAAGGCCCAAAAGGAAGAACTGGGAGCAGAACCGACCGACGCCTCTCCGCATTGCGATAACGGCTTCGACGCCCTAGCGATTCTCACAGGAAAGGCAAAATGATGAGCGAAGAATTGGATGTACTAATTTCGGGAGAGCACGCCGGCATGCTCTCGCAAGACAACTCCGGCCAGCTTTCGTTCGCCTACCTTCAAGGATATCGAGGCGTACCGCTCTCCTCGGCAATGCCGCTGTCGACTCGAACCTACCGCGACAAAACCGTGCGCCCGTATCTTTGGGGCCTTCTCCCCGAAGACCAGGCTGCAAGGAAAGCTGTTGCCGCGAATGCAGAAGTTTCACCGAACAACCCCTTTGCGCTCTTGAGCGTCATCGGTCTGGACTGCCCCGGTGCCGTCCAGTTCTGCCCGCCAGGAGGGAATGCAGCGCGAGAGGAGAAGCTCGTCCCCATCGACAGTGCGGAAATCGCGCGGAGGCTTTCAGCTGGCCGCGAGGAAGGCTCCGGATGGCTCGCAAATAATGAGCACTGGAGCCTTGGCGGCCAACAGAGCAAATTCGCGCTCAGAAGGCAAGGTGGTGAGTGGTTCTCCTGCGAGGGAGCGGCAGCCACCACGCACATCTTTAAAAGCGGCGTCAGGGGATTATCCCATCAGGCCCTAAACGAGTATGTTTGCATGCGCCTTGCCGCAGCTTGCGGAGTCAACGCTGCCCAAGTCGAGTACCATGAGTTTGAAGGCGAGGAGGGAATCGAGCCCGCGATAGTAATCGAGCGATACGATCGTCTAGCCAGCGGCGGCGTCGTGAAGCGGTTACATCAGGAAGACCTCTGTCAGGCGCTCGGATGCCTGCCAGAAAGCAAATACACCGATTCTGGCGGCCCGGGCTGCACCGCTGTCCTCGAACTTCTGAGGTCCACCGGCAGCACAGCGCAAAACAATGTGGCGAATTTTTTGCAGATGCACTTTTTCAATTGTCTCATCGCCGCGACCGACGCCCACGCGAAGAACTATTCCATCATGCTCGAAGCAAATGGAGAACATCGGCTGGCACCCATGTACGATGTCGCTTCAATCGCGCCCTACGTAAAGCTCAGCACGTGGAAAACAAAGCCGCCGAAACTCGCGATGTCGATAGGCGGAGAAAACCGAGCTGGATGCGTCTCAGCCAACAACCTGAGCAAACTCGTAAGGCAATCCCGTCTGGACGATATCGGTATCACCTCCGAAGGATGCGCCGAGCTGATGTCGCTCTATGCCGACATCATTCCCGCTAAGCTTGCAGAAGTGTTCGACCACTTGAAGGACACTGCGTCCGCCCCATCCGCAAAAGAGCTCAGGTCGCACATGGAGGAACCTATTGCGCAACTATGCAAGAAGACAAAAGCACGGTTGTAGCTATTCGTCGCTACGAGATTCACAACCCACATCTTAACCCACTGAAACGAAGTGAAGCCCGCTTGCGGCATTGCCGCCTGCGGGCTCCCCTTGCAAGCAAGACTCTTTCTTCCAGATATGGCAAGCGAGGCTTTACGCCTGCTTCTTGATGTTGTTCGCAAGGATGAACAGGACGACCACAAACAGGGTGCCGATCAGGCTGCTGGCACTGATACCCGAACCGGTCGCCTCCATGATGAGGCCGAGCGCGTTGAACACGATGCCGATGATGCACAGCACCCAGAACACGCCGATCTTCGACGGGTCGTTTGCACCGCGCACGCCGAACGCGCCGACGACGATGTCGAAAGCGCCGGCCACGATAAGGACCACACCGCCGATCGTGCCTAATACCGCAACACCGGCACCGGAAGAACTCGCCTGGGACATGACAAAACCGTTAGCGCCCACGGTGAGCACGATTCCCGCAACAGCGATAATCGCTCCCACGACGATGCCGATAATCGACAGGACCTTCAGCGCTGTCTGTGAACTGGTTTTCATAGACCCTCCCTGCTGTTGCCAACTTATTGTTATGCATAAGGATACAGGAGTCCGCGCGAAAACCGACGGGTGAGTCCCAAAGGTGAAGCTTTTGGGACATCGGGCCCATCTTTCTGTAAGTCGAACTCCTTTCGTTACTTTGAAGAACGCGGCGAACGGACGGCCCAGCCCCACACCGCGAAGCCAACCGATCCAAGTGGATTTTGTGGCGAACCGACCCCGCGCCGCACCCAGCAATGCCGACAACGGGGAGCACGCTTGCACGCATCGGCGAATCGTATATCCTTCCAACTATAACAACCTTCAAAGGAGCCAATCCATGGAACGAATTGCAAGCTTTTCCGTCGACCATACCAAGCTCGAGCCCGGCGTCTACGTATCGCGCAGCGACGCCGATGAGAAGACCGGCTGCGTAACCACCACTTTCGACCTGCGCATGACAGCGCCGAACCGCGAGCCGGTGATGGACACCGCCGCCGTGCACGCGATCGAGCACCTCGGCGCCACCTTCCTGCGCAACGATGCGGAATGGAAGGACCGCGTGATCTACTTCGGCCCCATGGGCTGCCGCACCGGGTTCTACCTTGTGCTGTTCGGCGCCTATGAACCCACCGACGTGGCAGACCTCGTGCTTCGCCTGTTCGAGTTCGCGCGCGACTTCGAGGGCGAGATTCCCGGCGCAAAGCCCGAAGAATGCGGCAACTACCACGATTCCGACCTGGCTCAGGCGAAATGGTGGGCACGACACTACGTGGCCGACACGCTTTCCGTGCTCGACGACGCACACACGCATTATCCGGCTCTTCTGGACTAGGACATATCGATGGAGAACCCTATCGGCATCATCGGCGCAATGGACGTCGAAGTTGAGCTGCTGAAAGAGAGCATGACTGCAGAGGGCGCGGTCGAGACCTCCCGCACCGGGCAGCTCTCGTTTTTCACCGGCACCTTATCGGGCGTGCCCGTCGTCGTCGCACAGTGCGACGTCGGCATGGTGAACGCGGCCGCCCACACGCAGCTGCTCATCGACCGCTTCGCCGTACGCGGTGTGGTGAACACGGGCGTCGCAGGATCGCTTGACGCCTCGATCGACATCGGGGACATCGTGGTGGCGACCGACGCCGTGAACCACCTGATGGACGTGGGGAACTTAGGTTACGCCCTGGGGCAAACGCCGGGGCTGTCCACGCTCGCCTTCCCCGCCGACGAGGCGCTCCGGCGCGCCGCGGTGGACGCCGCAGCCGAGCTCGGCATCCAAACCTGGGAGGGCCGCGTGGCCTCGGGCGATGTCTTCGTGCGCGAGGATGCCGACAAAAACCGCATCGCCGACACGTTCGACGCGAGCTGTTGCGAGATGGAAGGCGCGGCGATTGCCCAGGTCTGCTGGCTGAACCGCGTTCCCTTCGCCATCGTGCGCGCAATCTCCGACAAAGCGGACGGCACCGATTACATCGACTACCCCACCTTCGAGGCGCAGGCGGCGCGCCAATGCGCTGCGCTCGTCACGCGGATGATAGGCCACCTCGTGTAATGACCGCCCAAACGCATACCGCCGCCCGCGCGCAAAAGCTGTTACGCCGCAAGGGAGCGCTCACGCCGCTAATCTTGGTCATGGGATTCATCGGCGCCTCGCTTCGCTACCTTCTGGAATGTGCGCTGCCCGCAAACGGCGGCTTTCCTGCGGCAACGCTCGTCATCAACATCTTCGGCTGCTTCGTGCTGGAACTGGTGAACCAGTACGTGGGGCGTCGCATGCACCTGCCGGGCGCTCTCGTGAAGTCGCTCGGCGTAGGGCTTGTGGGCGCCTTCACCACGATATCGGCGTTCTCGACCGAGTGCTTCGCTTTTCTGCAGGCAGGCGAGGTCGGACTGTGGGCAGCCTATATCGTAGCAACGCTCACGACGACGTTTCTCGCCTCGCTTGCGGGGCACGCCGCATGCCGCGGCCTCGACGCATGGCGCCTTGCACGCATCGAACGGCGCCGCGAGGCCATCCATCGGGCACACGCCGCACGCCGAGCAAGGGCGATGAGGGAAGCCGATAGAGCCAGAAGCCAAGCCCGAAGCGCCTTCGCGCAGGAATGGGGCAGGCGTTGCGAGGATAACCCAACTGCGGAGGATTCCTCCCCCAAAGATGAGGGAGGCAAACGATGAGTCCTCTTCTGCTTGTCGCCGTAGGATTCGGAGGTGCCTTAGGAGCGCTTTGCCGCAGTAAGGCAACGGGCTTTCTCAAGGCACGCACGCACGGGGATTTCCCCACAGCGACGCTCATCATCAACATCTGCTCGTGTACTTTGGCGGGAATCGCCTTGGCGGTTCAGGCTGATCTTAACGAGGTTCTCTACCTCGCGGCGACCATGGGATTTCTCGGCGGGTTCTCCACCCTGTCGACCATGAACTACGAGGCGGTGGAGCTTGTCCTTGGCGGCAAGCGTGCACTCGGCGCAGGATACCTTGCCGCAACTTACGCGAGCACCCTCGGCGCCGCAGCGATCGGGTTCGCCATCGCAAGCACGGTTATGTAGTCCTCGCGCCCAGCCGCCATCATGCCTTCCGCGGCGATGGCGAGGTTTCTGCTATTCGGGGCGCTCGCGCCACCTGCGGCGTCCGCAGCGCTCTCAGAGTCTGCGCGTCCCGCATTGCTCGCATCTTCTGCGGCGCCCGCACCGTTCGCGTTTTCCGCAGCGTCCGCGGAATCCGCTCCGTTCGCGACATCCGCGTCATCTTCCGCGGCGTCGCCTTCCCCACCAGACGCAACTGCACGATATGTGTCCGCCTTGTTGCCCGGCACGGCGGAAGGCCGATAGGAGGCCCCATCCGATGCCGCATGCCACAGGCCGTCCGCTCCGGGGATGTCCGCAGCGCTCGGCTGCGGCAGAAAGCACTTGGAACCAACCCAGGCAAACGACTCGCCGAGCGTCACCTCTGCAAGCTTTGAGCATCCCTCGAACAGGTACACCATGGTCTCCACATTCGATGTGTCGAACGAGGACAGATCGAGCGCCCGAAGCGAGGAGCAGCCGAAGAAGAGGTAACTCAAATTGTTCGCCGCCGCCGTATCGAATGAGGACAGATCGAGCGAAGCAAGCGAGCTGCATCCCGAGAACATATGGTTGAAGTCGATGACGGACGACGTATTGATTCCAGCGAAATTCACCGCTTCGAGCTTGGAGCAATCCGCGAACAGATAGCTCAGGTTGACCGCGGACGACGTATCGAAAAGCGAAAGGTCAATCCGCTTAAGCCCCGAGCAGCCCGAGAACATCCCATAGAATGTCTGCACCTTGGCTGTCGACGCCCTCGACAGGTCGAGCTCGGTCAAAGACTTGCACCCATAGAACGCCTGCGAGAGATCGGTGGCGGAGGTGGTGTCGAACGTCGACACATCGAGAGTGGCAAGCGAGGCGCAGTTGTAGAACATCGACGCGAAGGTGGTCGCGCTTCCCGTGTCAAAGTGCGACAAATCGAGGGACCTAAGCGAGCTGCAACCGTAGAACATCTGCTCGAACGAGGTCGAAGCAGACGTCTTGAACGACGAGATATCAATCTCTTCGAGGGAAGCACATCGATAGAACATCTGCCTGAAGTCTTTTCCGCTCGACGTGTTCCAACCCGCAAGGTTTACACTCCGAAGCGACGAGCAATCCTGGAACACGTCGGCAAACGACCTGACAGAGCTCGTGTCGAGGGCGGAAAGGTCGAGGTCAGTGAGAGATTTGCACCTTGAGAAGGCATATCCTAAGCTTGTTGTTTTCGACGTGTCGAGCCTAGACAGGTTGACCGATAAGAGGTTGTTGCACTCGAAGAACCACGCATACATCGTCTGCGGGGCGATGCCGCCATCGACGACCGCGACGCGCTTTATCTTGCTCGCGACGCCCTTCCACGGCGGAGTGCTCTTCGTATTCTGGATATTTGCGTACACCGCTGTCGCCGTCTTGCCCTCGAAGACGCTTCCCTCGACGGGCAGGGCGCGGCGCTTATAGAAGGTGAGCGAGGCGTCGTCTTCCGAATAGACTGCGAACGGGACGGAGTCCGAAGCGCTCGGTTCTGTCGACTGAGCGCAGAAGAGAAACGACGCCGAAAGCAGCGTCACGGGATGCTGGGCTGCTTGCTCGAATAGGGCGGCATGCACAGCGGGATCGAGACGGGACACCGCCCAGCTCACATCGAGCGAGCCTTGCACGGGGACGATCATCGTCGGGTCGTAGGACGCGAAGCCTCCTGAATAATCGAGCAGCGTCGAGCTGCCCGACTTCGCTGAAACTGAGATGCCGTCGTAGGCGGTAGTCGCCGTGGCCATGGCAAGACGCGCCGGGGTGCTTCCCGAGTTCTCCACCTTCCACGAAGTCGGCGTCGCAACCGTCCCGTCGGAGAGCAGCGCACACGGCACGGTCGTGGGCATGGTCACCACGATCGTATCATCGTCTGCTGACGCGCCAGCCCCGCCCTCGTCAGCGTATGCGGGCACAAAGGGGAAGGCGAGGCACCATGCCACCGCAAAAGCTGCCGCGAATAAGACCGCGGCAGCATGCCATATTCCCGTTATTGCCCGCACGTGATGCATGTGATGCGACTATTTGCTACTGCGCAGCGCCAGAAGCGACGGTCCAGGTGATGGTCGCAGCCTTTTGGGGCGTCGAGATGTCAGAGGTCACGCGTGCGATCTTCGCATCGGTGATGTCGAGGGAGATCATGTCGTTTGCGGAAGTGGCATAGCCCATGTTCCACGCCGCATTGACAGAAGTATCGACGGACGCGGCGGCCTGCAAGCCGTTGACCGTGAACTGGAAGGCGTTCGCGGTGGTGCCCACCGTCACGTCAGCGACGAGCTTGAACGGCGACTGCTCGGTGACGGCCATATTCACCACGTGAATCGGGAAGACCGACTTGTTCTGAATCTGCAGGGTATCTGCAGAGGGGGCCAGCATCGTGCCGTCTGCCTTGGCGACGAAGGGGATTTGCGTCGGCACCGAGAACGACAGGTTGTCGCCGGAGGGGTCGGGGGTCACAGACTGGATGGTGACGTCCGTCGACTGAGAGGTAGCGCCATCGGCGAAAGCGAGGGCGGGGGTTGCGATGGCGGTTGCCATGACGAGGCTTACAGCCAGCGCACCCACGCGCGCCTTGAGGCTTCGGTTGCTGATTGCGTCCATGGAAGGACTCCTATCTTTAAGTCGTTGCATTTTTAAGCCTTTTATCGAATGCTTATGGATGCAATGCAGATTCTGGCGGGCAGGGTTGCCGACATGGCCGATGAGAGCCTTGCTTCTCGTAAAGGAGTCTGGCAACCTGCCCCATCCG
>NZ_DBFSAP010000037.1:0-26561 GCF_048412355.1 Ellagibacter sp. | reverse complement strand
GGTCGTTACTATATCGCTTTAATGCAGAGATATGTTCGTTATTCATATTATATTCACCGCTTAATTGTTTTCGCATGTCAGTCATATATTCATGATTATTCATGAATAATATAGCGAAACCATTCACAGAAAATGACGACCGCTCAGGAGCAAAATGCCAAAGATAAGGGGTATTTTCGACCACGCAAAACCACGCAATGCCAGCTCGTACAACAGCCGCGCCGCACCCAGCCCCCACGCCCTGATGCGCGCCAGTGCCCCGCCGCACCTCGCACAGCCAGCCTGCCCAGCCAGCCCGCCGCACCTCGCGTCGCCGGCTCGCCGCGTCTGCGCCCAGCCTGCCCAGCCAGCTCGCGCCCCGCGCACGCACCTCACCCCCGAAATGCACAAAGGCCGGCCCTGAGGGATAACAGGACCGGCCTTTGGCAGGAATGGTTTTCGAAACCGCAGGGGAAGGAGTCCGCGATTCGAAAAGTTGAAGGGAGGGGCGCGACGACATGCCGCACCCCAAGAAAAGCTGAAAGGGAAGGGGCGCAGCGGCATACCGCGCCCCTTACAAAGGGAAGGTTACAGGACGAACGGGGTCACCATGGTGATCGGCAGAGCCGCGATCAGCACGAGCAGACGAAGCATGAAGCCGCCGATGAGCACGCCGATGTCAGACATCGCGGAAATCGCGTGCGCCTTACGGCTCTCCTCGAACTCCTTCGGGGAGAAGAACAGCATCCAGGTCTCGAGAATCGTCGGGCCGACGAGGCCGACAATCACGAACAGCACCCAGAACGCAACCGCATACTTGCCAGCAAGCAGCGCCATAACCGACTCGTAGCCTGCCGTCGAGTTCGTCACCGTGATGAACATGAGCGATGCCACCAGCAGCATCTCAATGCAGGGGAAGCAGAAGTGGAACTTCTTGAACACGCCCACGCGGTTGAACTCCTCAGGGTGCTTGAACACGCCTGCGAGCAGCACGGATGCCATGCCAGTCGACATTGCCGAGACAAGGAACAGAATCGGCAGCAGCGCGTTGTTCCACAGCGGGAACGTGTTGCACACGCCGAGCAAGCAGCCAGTGTAGATGGCGACGCAGATGCCCAGGATCGAGCCAGCAAGCTCGATACCCCAGGGGACGTGACGCTTCGTAAGATCGAGAATCATGGCGATCAAAGCCACAATCACGAACAGCGCCAGGATAACGACGCCCCAGGTCATCACGGACCCGAAGTTCGTCAGCAACAGGGCGAAGCGCAGCGGGTTGTAAAGGCCCGCCTTCGCGTCGAACATCAGCAGCACAAGGCCGATGATAACGACGATCGGCGCGATGATGTGGCCGATCTTGCGCATATTCACCGCTTCAGGATGGCGCCACGCCAAAAACGCACTCGTCGCGAACGCGCCACCGCCCAAGCCGCCAAGGAACAGATAGCAGGCGATGATGCCGCTCCAAATAGGTTCGAAGGTCATCTCTCATCACCTCACATAGAAAACTTTGGACTTGGTCAGATCGCCGGCGATAGGAGCCGCGTGCGTGCGATTGATTTCCTTGACCAGCTCGCAATCCGGGTCATCCAAGTCGCCGAAGATACGAGCATGGGTCGGGCAAGCCGTCACGCAGGTGCACATCTCGGTACCGTTCTCGTAGTTCGACACGTGGCAGAAACGGCACTTGTCGACCGCACCGGTCTTGGAGTTGCGCACACGAACCTGATACGGGCACGCCGCCATGCAGTACAGACAACCGATGCAGCGGCCCTGATCAACTTGGACGATACCGTCGGTGCCGATATGGGCAGCGCCGGTCGGGCACACCTTCGTGCAGGGCGCATCTTCGCAATGCATGCACTGCAGGGGCACATGCTCGACGCCAACCTGGGGATACGTGCCAGTTTCGCGGTCCTCGAAGCGAACGAACGCCTCGTCCGGCTCAAGGCCGTTTTGCCGCTGGCATGCAAGACGGCAGGTGTAGCAGCCGATGCACTTCGTGGTATCGATCAACATTCCATAACGGGCCATGTTTATGCACCCACCTTCCTGACACTCACGATAGCCTCCTGCGAGCAGATGCCACCGTAGCCAGGCTCAATGCGGAAGGGCACGAAGTCCATCTGACGCAGGCCGAACCCGTAGGCGGTCTTCTCGTCCTTGGAGCTGCATCCGTAGTGGCTCGGCATGTACAGAGCCTCGGGGTTAATGCGCTCGGTGACGTGCACTTTCACCGTACCCTTTGCCTCATCATTGGAAATCTCGACCTCGTCGCCCTCGGCGATACCGAGCTTCGCAGCGCGGCTTGCGTTAATCCAAACACGATCGAGGTTGTACTGCTTGGAAATGTTCATAAGCGCCGGCACGTTCGCGGTCTGCGTGTGCGTATGAACAGCCTGCTTGCCGCCGATCAGGCGGAAGTAGTTGTCGCCCTCGGGAACGCTCGCGACGGGCTCGGTCCACTGAGGAACGCTCGGGTAACCAGCCGCGTGGCATGCCTCGCTCGAGAACTGAATCTTGCCCGTGGGGGTCTTCCACGTCGGCGTCTTGCCGAACTTGAAAGTCTTCTCGGGGAAGCGGGCGGTGCCGGCAGCCTTCAGGCCATCGAGCGTGAGGCCCACTGTGCGAAGCTGCGCATCCGCGAGCTCTTCGACCGTGAACGGGAAGTACTCGCCGACGCCGCATGCCTCGGCGAGCTCGGTGAAGATCTCGTCGACCGGCTTGGTATTCGGGTGAATCTTCTCGATTACCTGGTCGCGCAGGGAAACTGCGGGGATCTTGCCGCCGATGAACTCAGGAACTTCCAAGCGCTCCAGATACGACGTATCCGGAAGCACGTAATCGCAAGCCTGGCAGGTCTCGGTCATCTGGATGTCGATGGCAACGGAAAGCTCGAGGTTCGAGAGGCAGTCCTCAAGGTACTTGGGGTTGGAGTAACCCGCAACCATGTTCGAATTGTAGAAGAACATGCCCTTGATCTCGCCCTTCTTGGCAAGCTCGGCTGCATAGACGTTCACGCCCATGCCCGCAAGGGACAGCGGGTACTCGTCCGCACCGGCAATCTTGCCTTCCGGCTTGGGGACGGACGGGAACTTCTCCTTGTCGAGGTCGCCCGCCTTCACGGAGTTGCCGAAGAAGGCGCCGCCTTCCTGGTTCCAGCAGCCGAGGAGCGTGTTGAAGCAGCACACCGCGCGAGCGGTCTCGCCGGAGTTTGCATAGCTGCAGCCATAGGCACCGCGCCAAGAAGGCTCGATGGAGGCCGCCGGGGCTGCCGTAGCAAGATCGGTTGCCAAGCGCTCGATCGTGTCCTTCGAGATGCCGGTAATCTCCTCTGCCCATGCAGGCGTGCAATCCTTCAGGTAGTCGGCCCACTCTTCGAAGCCGACGGTGTTCTCGGCGATGTAGCTCGCATCGTAGAGCTTGTTGCGCACGACAACATGAGCCATGGCCAGGATGAAAGCCAGGTCAGTGCCAGGGTTGATCGGCACCCACTCATCGGCGAACGCGATGGAGTTGTTCAAGCGCGGGTCGACGATCACAAGCTCGGCGCCGTTCTCGTGCGCCTTCTGCATGGCATGCAGTTGGCTCGGCTTGATTGCGTCGGCGTAGCTGCGGCCGATGAACATCGTCATCTTGGAGTTCGCCACGTCGGAGGTGAAGTCACCCGTGCCGATGACCTGGGTAAACCCAGCGTTCTTCGACAAGTTGCAAGCGGCGCCGTGCGTGTAGACATTCGCGCTGCCAAGTGCGTTCATGAAACGCTTGGTGTAATACGAGCCGCTCGGGCGCGGGTCCTGCACCATGGCGAGCGCCTGGGGGCCCTTCTCGTCGATGATCGCCTTGACCTTCTCGGCGATCTCGCTGTAGGCCTGGTCCCACGTGATCTTCTCGAACTTGCCGCCGTTCTTCTTAAGCGGGTCGGTCAGGCGATCCTCGTTGTAGGCGATGGAGGCGAAGCCGTAGCCGCGACCGCACAGCGTGCCTTCGCAGTTCGGATGGTTCGCATCGCCGATCATCTTGCCAAGCTTGCCGTCAACGACGTATCCCGTGAACCCGCACTTCGATGAACAGGAGTTGCACAGCGAGTGGGCGGTGTAATGATCGATATCGCTCGTCCCGCGCGCATCCGCCTGCTCCCAAGCGTTGAAGCTCAAAAAGCCCGCGCCCGCCGCAACGGCAGCGACCCCGGCGCTTCCGGCCAGAAAGCTTCGCCTGGTAATAGCGTTTTCTGACATTGCTGATTCCTCTCTATATGCATCTCGCGTCATCGTCTTCGCTCCCCCTGATGCTTTATCGCTCACGCCGCATCTTCTGCCTGCTCGGCAACGATGCCGATGAGCAGATCGCACAGGCAAACGTAGAAGTTCGCCTCGCTTCCCAGATTGATAAGGCGTCTGCGATACGCGGTAAGCCAATTGAACCTCTCGGAGAGAAACGTTCGCGCCTCGTCCACCATTCCGCTCCTCAGAAGCACCGCGACCATGTCAAGCTCGAGAGCCAGATGGTCGGGACAATCGGAGAACTCGGACGGAATGCCGAACCCCAGCCGCTCCGCGAGCGCGGACATGTAGCGGGCGGAAGTGCCCAGATACATCCCCTTGCCATCGACGGGCGAAAGCAAATCGCCTGCCTTGGCAGTGTTCACGTAAAGCGACTCAATAGGAAGCGCCGATTCGGGCAAGCCTCCCGTGAAGTGGCGGGCAGCGAACTGCCGCTTCTCTTCGTAGGTAGGAGGGCAGAACAGCGCGCAGACCTCGCACTCCGACAGGAATTCCTGTAGGGGCGCATGGTTGCCGCGACGGTAGTCCGCGGGGCTCTTGTCAAGCCCGAGGCTTCCGCCGTTTTGAAGGATGAAGCGTGCGCCATCGAGAAACTCGGCCCACGCCTCGCGCGCGGACAAATTCTCCCATTCCGCCTTATCGACGGGAGCAAAGCACTTGGAGAGAATCGAGAACACCGCTGCGTCGTCCAACATCGTCTGTTCGCTCCTTTCCGAATCGATCGTTTGACTTACTTACCTTGCATCAGCGGGAAGCCGACGCTTACGCAGAGACGAGCGTGGTCGTGCGAACGACGCCCATGTCGATGCACTTCTGCGCGATATCTTCCCAATCGATGAACTGGATGGCACCGTTGGGGCACTGCTCTGCGCAGCGGCCGCAGGAGATGCACTTCGTGGAAACGCCCGTTTCGGTATCGATGCGAGGCATGTTCCAGGGGCAAGCCTGCGCGCACATGCCGCAACCGATGCACAGCTTCGGGTCGACCGTGCGGGCGCCCGTCTTCTCGTCGGGCTTGATGGCGTGAACCGGGCAGTACTTCATGCACCACGCGTCGGCGCACTGCTTGCAGTGCTCGACGGTGAACTCGCATGCGCCCGGGTTGCCGTCGCCGAACGAGCCTTCGCCCGTGTCGGGGCTGGTTCCCCAGTTGTAGTTATCCCAAACGCGGACGCGCGCGATGTTCTGGCACACGCGGCCATCGTTCTTCAAGGTGCACATCATTTCGCAGCGCTGGCATCCGGAGCAACGGGCACGATCGGTGACGATCATCTTAGTTGCGGTGTGACGGATGTCGATGCGGCCCGATGCGATCGACTGACTCGTGACGCCCCACGACGCCAGCACGCCGCCCACAACGAGACCGGCGACGCCGCAGCCTGCCATTGCAAGCACCTGGCGACGGGTCATCGCATGCTTCGGCTTTGCTTCCACAGCTTCAGTTTGCTCGACGGCGTTCGTCGGGCTCTCTTCAGGGGCGCTGCCGTTGATATTGGTATCTGACATTTTTGGTACTCCCCCTCACATATCGGTGAGTCTCTTCCTTCGGCCCCGGGTTCCTCACGCACCTATATATAAGGTACGCATCCCGGTGGCTCCCCCTCTACTATTTGGCCTTGATAGGTCACGCAACGGTAAGCAGTATGCCCTCCCAAGAAAACCCCTCGTACCCTCTTTCGGGGGCAAAACTGCGTTTACCTGCAATTTTGCCCAATTACCCTCAAAGAGGGTACAGGGGTATTGCGCCCAGATGAGAAACTTCGCCCGACGAGTTTGTATCGTCTGCAACCCCAAGTCGCCTTGACGTGTCACGCAACGCACGATAAGCGAGAGATTTGGAGATGCAACAATGGCTGACACGAAGTCATATGGCTGGGCCGGCAAGATCTTGCGCGTGAACCTCACGACTGGATCCATCACCACCGAGCCGACCGCACCCTATGAGGACTACATCGGCGGCATGGGCCTGGCGAACAAGATCATCTACGATGAGGTCGCCCCGGGCACCGATCCTCTGAGCGAGGACGCAAAGATCGTTTACGCCGTCGGTCCTCTGACCGCAACCGGCGTGCCGCTGGCTGGCCGCACCACGGTTTGCTTCCTTTCCACCTTCACCACCGACTACCAGGTTGTCGACGCGCACTGCGGCGGCATGCTTGGCGCGAAAATCAAGATGGCTGGCTACGATGCCATCATCGTCGAGGGCAAGTCCGACAAGCCGGTTTACCTTCACATTAAGAATGATACGGTCGAGATCAAGGACGGCTCGATGGTGTGGGGCCTTGGCACCCGCGCTACGACCGAGGTCTTGAACCGCCTCGAGGGCGTCAGCGCCTGCGTCGCGACCATCGGCCCTGCAGGCGAGAACCTGCTCCCCTATGCCTGCATGATGAATTCCCGCAACCACTCCGCAGGCGCGGGCCTCGGCACCGTCATGGGCTCCAAGAAGCTCAAGGCGCTCGTCGTCGAGGGCAGCGGCACCGTGAACGTGAAGGATCCGCAGGCTCTGGCAGACCTGTCCGACTACATGCTGCGCGAGATCGTCGGCTCCAACAACAACCACGTCGTGCCTTCCACCCAGCAGGAATGGGCTGAATACTACGACAAGGGCACCCGTTGGACCGCACGCAAGGGCCTTTACTGGGCCGACGCCGAGGGCGAGCCGATCGAGACCGGCGAGCCGAAGCCGGGCGAGATCAACACGGTGGGCTACCGCTGCATGAAGACCACCAAGGACGAGGGCCCCGAGGCCGAGAAGTACACCATCAAGATGAACGGCTGCCACAGCTGCCCGATTCACTGCTACTCCGACATGCGCGTCCCGAACTCCAAGGCCAACGGCGGCTTCGAGATCACCGGCAACACCTGCGTGCCGAACTTCCCGTTCTCCGTCTACATGGTGAAGATTCTGGGCGAGCACACTTCCGTCAAGGCATCTACCGAAGACGGCCTCATCTGGGACCAGGTCGTCGGCGGCACGATGGACGATCTGGGCATGTGGTGCAACTACGCGCAGATCTACCGCGACATCGCGCACTGCGTTGCCAAGGGCATCTTCGAGAAGAACCTGCCGGCCGATGAGTACAACATGTTCGACTGGAAGAAGTTCGAGAACAACGACCCGACCATCATGGTCGAGCTGCTCACGCACATCGCCAAGAACGACAACGAGATGTCCTACCTCGGCCATGGCCCGATTGTGTGGTGCAAGCGCTGGAACGACATGGAGTGGTTCGACACCACGGCAAGCTGCCTCATCAACTACCGCGGCTGGCCGGTTCACCACGCTATCGAGTCCTATGGCCAGGTCGGCGGCCTGCTGAACATGATCTTCAACCGCGACCCGATGATCCACTCGCACCAGAACATGCTGCAGTGCGGCCTTCCGCATGAGCTCAAGCAGGAAATCGCAGCCGAGCTGTGGGGCGGCGAGGATGCGCTTGACCAGGCGAAGAACTACACGCCCATCAACGACCACAAGATCAACTTCTGCTGGTGGTCCATCGTCACCGACGTGCTGCATGACTCGCTCACGCTGTGCAACTGGGTGTGGCCGATGGCTCAGAGCCCGTCGAAGAGCCGCAACTACCGTGGCGACCTCGACCTCGAGGCGAAGTTCTACAAGGCAGCCACTGGCAAGGACGTCACGACCGACGACCTGTACAAGGCTGCTGCGAAGATCATCACGCTGCAGCGCGCGAACACCGCCCGCGGCATGAAGGACAAGAACGGCAACATGGGTTGCAACGACTTCCGCAACATCCACGATGTCATGACTGAGTGGCCGTTCACGAAGGACCCGGACAAGCAGCCCTTCACCGAAGGCACCGATAAGATGGAGAAGCAAGACTTCCAGAAGGGCCTCACGATGCTCTACGAGAAGTTCGGCTGGGACAGCGAACTCGGTTGCCCGACGGCCGACTGCCTCGAGTACTACGGCATGAGCGACGTCGAGGAAGACCTCAAGAACCTGAACCTTCTTCCGTAAGCGATGCGACGAAGGCGGCGGCTTGCATGGCGCGAAGCCCCGAGCCGCCGCAAACCTCCCTGGATGAGTCGCATCCGACGTAGAGGGTAGCCCTACCCGCAAGAAGAGCCTCTTCGGAGGCTCTTCTTGTTGTTGGGGAAAGATGCGCGAGCGGCGGGCAGCTGGCAGGCGCGGGCGGCAGGGCGAGCGCGGGGGCAGGGCGAAGGGCGAAGGGCGAGCCGCATGAGCGGGCGCGGGCAGAAGCGGGCGGCAGGGCAAGCGCGCAAAACTCGGTGCCCGCCCCGCCGCCACGCAGTTGCTACACGTTCGAGAGGCGCTCCACCGACCGGTATTCCGCAAGGGACTCGGCAAGCGTGCGATCCATATAAAGCGTCGAGAAGAAGTAGACGTCGCCGTTCGAGGCTTCGCAGCGCTCGATGTCGGGGTACTCACCCGACTTCTGAAGCTCGGCCCACGTGTCCTCAACCTTGCTTTTGCTCATATGGAAAGGAGGGTTGGCCAGGTCTTCCGCAGCAAAGGGACGCGGATAGATGCGCCCATCCTCGCGGACGCAGTCGACGAATGTGGCCAAGGGGTTGTCCTCGGCCGCCAGAAAAGCCCAGTGCGCATAGCTCTTCGTCATGAGGTCGGAGTCATACAGGTAGTAGCTGTGTTGCCCTACCAGCGTGACGATATGCTCGCAGTGAATCTCTTTCTTTACCGGCGCAGCATCCTCATCGGGCACCAGCACATATTCCCCTTCAAGCTCCACGAGCTTGTAGCCTTCGGGAAGTTTGAGACCTGCAAAGGGATCGTCGCCGGAGGCTGCACCATCCTTCGAAAGCTCCGCGGGCGCTGCGGAAGCCGCCTCGCTCGCATGAGGCGCAAAGGTATCCATGGCCTCAGCTCGCACGGAGGAGTCGGACTCGGCCGCGACCTCAGACGACGCGAGGGCCCCAGAAGAAGCCGCAGCGTCAACAGCACCGCCAAGCGTAATCGCGGCATCGGGGGCAGCGGATTCGCCTGCAGAAGCCATCGTCTCGTCGGCTCCAGACGCCGAAGTAGCCGTGCCTGCCTCGGACGCTTCGCGCGCAGCCTTCTGCGCAGCCGCCTTCTCGTCCTCCTCAATCTGCTTCAGCCGACGATTGGGAATCTTTGGGGGAACGCCCACGGCGCGCGTAGCCGACCGGATGGAGCTCGCTTTACGCGCACGTTCCGCCTTTTCCGCTGCGATCTCGTCTTTATGGTCGCGACGATAGTCCTCGAGATACTCGTAGACGAGCATCTCGAACTCGTCAGAGGTCATATGCCCGGGCACCAACCCCAGTTCAACCCACCTGCTCGGGACAACGAGCTGGCTATCGGAGGATTGACGTCGAACATCGTCGAACACGTCGGCGAGCGCATTGTTCTCCGCGAGCTCACGCTCTTCGGGCGTAGGCTCAGCCTGTTGCGCTTCGGCGGCGTCGCTGCCTTCGCCCGCCGCCTCACCTGCGCCCGACGCATCGGGCGCGCCAACCGAAACGCCGCCGGCAGTGCCCGTCGCGCCCGCAATGCCGGAAGCGACAGCCGCTTCGTTCGCGCCAACCCCAGGAGTCTTGCCAGCCTCGGTATCCGCACCTTCCCCGCAAGGAGTCGCGTCGGGGCAACCGGAGACCGCATCGGGGGCCTTCCCGCAGGAGGCCCCCGTCAAGTTTTCCTGTGAGAGATCTTCCTCAGGCGCCGCCACCGCAACCTGCGTGTCCTCGGCAGCCATTACGCGTTCGCCGCCTTCGCACGCGCTTCATCGACCATCATGTCGAGGCGCGTGTCACGCAACGAGCAGTGCTCGCACAGAAGGCACGCGACCGAGCTCGTATCGCACGGCAACTTCTCGTTAAGTTCGGCAAGCGTTATGCCGCTGCGGTAATACCAGTCGCCAACCAAACCACGCACGCCCTCGACCGCGAACACTGTGGTATGCGCTTTGTCGTAGGGCACGCCGTCGACGGCCGCCTTCACGTCGTCGGGCGTGATCGCAAGCGCCTCCGAGAACGTCTTGCCCTCGATCATTGTGCAGATGACGCTTGCGCAGGCGGTCATGGCAAGACATCCGCGCGTTTTGAACCCAGCGCGCAGGAAGCGAGGCTCGCCACCGTCTTCGGGCTCGCCGACAACGGCGAACAGGCGCAGCGCCACTTCGCCGCGCTTCGATTTGCCCACCATGGATTCCGCGTTAAAGCCCTCCGGTTTGCCGGAGTTGGTGAAATTGGCAACGATCGACAGCAGCGTGTCGGAATATCCCGCAACGCCTTCGTCGAGATTCGTTTGATACACGTCGGCGGTGCGAATAAGCGCACGCTCAGCTGGCTCACGATAAATGTCTCGTCCGTCCCCCATAGCTTCCCTCTCCCTCAACCGAAAATCTTGATTTACGGATAATCATGTCAAGACTCCGAATCGAAACAAATTGATGCTATTATCATGCCAGTTTTTGACAGGGGGACATACCCTCTTTGGGGATAAAAAACAATCGCGCCTGTTCAAAGGCCGCTATGAAAGCAGGGGATAACATGACTGGAAAGACGAACCAATCGTCGCCTTCCCTTTCGTGCACCCAAAATCAAAAGACTCCTTCCGAAGAATCCACGGTCTTTCCAGCCGAAAAAATGGAGAGCATCAGTGCTGTGATTGTCCGGCACAAACCGCTCACTTGGTCGATTCTGGGTCTTGCCCTTTGCCGCGCGGGGCTCATCATCGGCAGTTATGGCAGCTATCGTCACAGCGACGAGGGCGTCTTTTCCGACGGAGTCATGCTCGTCGCGCTCGCGATTTTAGCGGTGCTGTGGCTTCTGATTGCCATCACAAAATGCCATCTTTCGCATCGCGTCGTGAGGGGCATCGCCTTTGCATCGATTCTCCTTGAGGCGTTTTCCCTCATCATGACAGGTCTACTGGAAATCGGACCTGCTGAGACGAATACGGCTGCAAACCACTTTCTTGCAAGCACGCTTTGCACATTGGGCGGCCTCGCTTGCATGTCGTACTGGCTGCGCCGCGCACGCAATTGCACCGCGACAACCGCCGTCATATACGCATTCGGCGCGCTGTTTGTAAGCGAGCTGCTCATCTTTGCCTCGATATTCATGGCGAAAGGCATCTCCAGCTTCTACGCAGTGGCGCTTGTGCTGCTGCAGTTTCCCTGCATAACGCTCGCCCGAAAGAAGCCCCTCGCCTGCGACATCAAGACGATTTCCAGCGAGAACGACTTCTTCAGTTTTACGAAGAACACCATGACGTCGAAGGTCTTCCTCGCCACCATCTCCGTGAGCATCGGCGTGCTTGCGTGTGCCGACGGCTTTTTGCGCGGGTACCCCGATGGATCGTCGATCGCATTTCGGGCGACAACGCGATTCGCCGATCTTGTACTTATCCTCGCATTTTGCGTCGCGATTATCGTGTTCGCGTGCAGGCGACACCATCGCGTCATGACCGTCGGCATCTTCGTCGTCATGGAAGCGCTCGCCTGCATCGCTCTTTTGTGCTATTCGGCTTGGCCCGACGCGCTCGATATCGGCGCCATCTTCACGACCAACCTCAATGCGCTGCTCGTCGCCTTCTCGTGGTACATCATCCTCGCGTTCATGAGCTACGGCTGGCGCTGCCCTTACTACTATGCGATTGCTGGATGGATCGTCTGGCTCGGATGCCGAGGCATCGCCCGCATCACGCTCATCAATGTGACGGCAGTGTCGCAAAACGACCTTCTGATGCTCGCCGCCGTGTTCACGATGATCGTGATTTCGACCCAGGTCGCATTCATTAACTTCCTGAACGTGCGCAAATTCGAGGCCATACCCGAAGAAGAGATGGCCCATCAGCAAGAGGCTGCGCAAGCAAGCCCCGTCGTGAAAATCATGGGCCTCGACGAGCATCACGAAAGCCTGGCCGATGTGCGGCAGGCCACTATGCGCCACAACGCCGAAGAGGTCGGCAAGCAGTTCCTGCTTTCCGAGCGAGAGATCGAGGTGCTTTCGCTTTACGCGCTCGGCTGGACGCAAAAGCGCGTTGCCGAAGAGCTGTTTATCAGCCCGGGGACCGCGCATGCCCACATCAAGCGCATCTACGCGAAAACCGGCCTGCACTCGCGCCAGGAAATCCTCGACTACATGGAGGAATACACGTCCTAAGGTTTGCGGTCTGGAGCGGGGACTGGATCCGGGGTCTCGCTTCGGTGCCAGGGCGCCTGGCGGAGGCGGGGACGCACATCCGAAGCAAGGGCGCAACAAAAAGGGCGGTTCACGACCGACTTGCCGCGAACCGCCCTCGACCGAAAGCCAAGCGCGCTACTTATATTCCTCCATAAGCGCCTTGAAAGCGGGCATGGAGCGCTTGATGACATCGGCGAACACGCAGTAGCTGATGCGCACCCAGCCGTGGGACTTGAAGCACGTGGCGGGCACAAGCAGAAGCTCGTGAGCCTTCGCCTTTTCGCAAAACGCCTCGTCATCGGGCTCAAGCGCGCGAACCCACAGATAGAATGCCCCATCGGGCTCGACGAACTCGTAGCCCAACTCGGAAAGGCCCCTCGTGAGCAACTCGCGGTTTGCGCGATAGGCCTCGACGTCGGAGGGCTCATTCACGCACTTCTCCATCACGCGCTGGAACAGCACGGCCGTGCAGATAAAGCCAAGCGCGCGACCCGCGCCGCTCACCGCCGTGTAAACTTCCTTCGCGTTGTCCATGAGGTTGGACACGTAGATGTAGCCGATGCGCTCGCCCGGGAGCGACAGCGACTTGGAATACGAGTAGCAGACGATGGTGTGCTTGTAGAGCGTGGGCACGTAGGGAACCTCGGCGCCATAGGTAATCTCACGGTACGGCTCGTCGCTGATCAGGTAAATCGGGTGCCCGTATTCCTCTTCCTTGCGCGAAAGCAGCGCAGCGAGCGCCTCGAGATTCTCGCGCGTGTAGACAGCGCCCACCGGGTTGTTCGGCGAGTTGATGATGATGCCCGCGGTCTTCGGCGTGAAGGCGGCGTCGATGGCGTCGATGTCCATCTGGAAGTCGGGCTCGTGCGCCGGCACCTCGATCGTCGTGCAGCCGGCGGTCTCGGCCCACACGGCGTATTCGGGGAAGTACGGGGCGATCACCATGATCTCATCCCCAGGATTGGTGATCGCGTAGATGCTGATGGCGAGGCCAGCGGCGGCGCCAGCAGTAAGATAGACCTGGTCGGCCGTAGCTTCGATGTCAAAACGGCGGCTGATATTGTCGGCCACTGCCTGGCGCGGGCCGGCAGCGCCGGGAGACGGCGTGTAGCCGTGGAGCGCGCAGGGCGGCTCCTTGATCAGCTCGGCGATGGACTCGGCGACGGCGTCGGGCGCCGGAACGCTCGGGTTGCCGATGGAGAAGTCGAACACGTTCTCCTCGCCGATCTCGGCCTTGCGCTTAAGGCCGTAGGCAAAAAGCTCGCGAATCTTGTTGGGGGCGGAGCCGAGCTCGGTTGCGCGTTGGTTGAGCATGGAGGGCCTTTCTAGCTACGCCTTGACGACATGGACGTCGCAGCGGACAGTGCGGATGAGATACTTCGAAACGCTGCCGACGAAGGCGTACTGCATATTGGACAGGCCGCGCTCGCCGCAGATGACAAGGTCGGGCTTGAAGGGCTCGATGAGCTGCTCGGTCAGCGTGTCGGTGATGCGGCCGGCGCGCACCTGAAGATCGACCGATTTGATATCGGGGTTCTTCCTCGCCTCTTCCAGGATATCGGCGAGGTCGGCCTCGAGCTGCTCTTTGCGCGATTCGCACAACGCGTCGAAGTCGGCGCCGTTCGCCTCGAACGGAACGGAGTCGACGACGTGGCCGAACAGCAGGTCGGCGTTATTGGCGGCGGCGATCGCAACAGCGCGACGCGCGACGATATCCTGCGTTGACCCGCCGTCGAGCGATGCGAACACGCGCGGGAACAAGTGAATGGCAGACATGGCAGTCCCCTTTCGTTAGAGCCTTGAATCTAGTGGCCATTGTACGACTAAATGGAGCCCATCACAGAAAAGTTTCCCGAGCGAAATAACAGGATAGAAATGGGCAGGGCAAAAAGAAACCCCAAGCATTCCTCTACTTATCCAGCAGCCAATCGATGACGTTTATTATGGCAATCCCCTCTTCGGTCACGCCGCATCGAAGGCGATCGGCTGTCAAGATAAACTTGGGCCACGAGTCGCCAATCAAGCGGAGAGGGGATATTTCCCGTTCATACACTCCCTGGTCAACAAGCGATTCCGTCACCTGTATATACATCTGCTTCTGCGCGCGTTCGGCGACGAAGTCGACTTCCCCAACGCGAAGCGAGCCCACCGACACGCTCCAGCCACGTCGCAGAAGCTCGTTGCAAACCACATTTTCAATCTGAAAGCCAATGTCCCCCGAGACGAATCCACTTGCGAGGTTTCTCAATCCCGTATCCACCGGGTAGAACTTACGCTGCGGACGCAAAATATCCTTACCCGACAATCCGACCTGCTCGCACGCGTGAAGGATCAAAGCATCGACCAACGCACGTAGATACGCTTCCACCGTTTCGATTCGAGTCTTGCGGCCGTAGCTTGTCAGTGTATTGGCAATCTTGTTCGCAGAGAAAAGCGACCCCGAGGTTGTGAACACGTAGCGAACAAGCTTCGAAAGCAAGTCCACATCACCGATTTTCGTGCGTTCCACCACGTCATTGAGGATAATCGTTTCGTACACCGTACGCAGCAGCTGGGCCATACGATCCTGGTCTCGTTCTTTTTGGTGAAACAAGGCCGGCATGCCTCCGTAACGCAAGTATTCCGCAAATGCCGAGTCCTCATTCGGGAAATGCACGTCGTAATAGGAAGAGAAAGAAAGATACTCGGAAAACGAAAGCGGCTGCACCTTCATCTCCACATAACGCCCCCCTATAAGCGTTGCAAGATCGGAAGAGAGGACATAGGCATTTGACCCCGTGATATACACATCGGTATTCGGCCTTGTGTGCAGCTGGCGAACAACGCGCTCCCAGCCGTCTACGTCCTGAATCTCATCGAGAAGCACATAGAACGGCTTTTCAGGGTCGCTCTTTTCGATTGCAGCCGATATCTCGTTCACCAGCCATTCGGCGTTCGGGTTCGTCGGCATGCCGAATAAGTCCATGCGCCGGTAGAACACGTTGCCCGCCCCGACGCCGCTATCGAGCAGGTCGCCTTGGAGCCACCGCAGTAACGTCGATTTGCCGCAGCGACGAACACCCACGAGAACCTTAATGTCCTCGGTATTGCGAAGCGCTTTGAGCTCGTTTTCATAAGTGGGGCGGGGTGCGTATTCCATGATTCATGTCTTCCGTTAAAATCTCGGTTGCAATAGAGATTTTAACATGATTGAAGCAGAATCTCTATTGCAACCGAGATTCTTACTGTTTTGGAAGGAAATCTCTATTGCAACCGAGATTTTCGCTTATTTGAACGAAGTTCTCTATTGCAACCGAGATTTTTCTCCCCGCTAGGACGTGATGAGCAGCACGAGGCCAACCAGCAGCAGCAGGACGTAGGTAAGTTTGAGAAATTTCTCCTGGCTGATGTGCTTCTGGATGACCTGGCCCAGGATGTTCGCCACGATGGCGATGGGAATGCAGATGCCCACGGTGAGCACAACATCGCCCGTGAAATGTCCCTGCATGAAGGCAAGCAGGGCATACAGGAAGTTCAAAATAGCCCACAACGCGGAAAGCGTAGCGCGGAATTGCTGCTTGTCCTTCATCTTCTGCACGGCGTAGATGACGAGAAACGCCCCGCCCGACACGAACATGCCCTGGATGAGCCCAGCCGCCGCGACGATGATCGCAAGCAGCCATTTCGGCAGGAACCGCTGTTCTTTTGACAGCAGGTTGCGAATGCCGATGAACACGATGATCGCCCCGTAGATGCGCAGGAGCACCGGCAGCGGCAGCACCGTGTCAAGCCAGATGCCAAGCGCCAGGAAAGGAAGCATGCCGCAGGTCATTTTGACGAGCTCGCGCCAGTTGATGTACTTGAAGTTGAGTACGGCGAGCATGCCGCACGCAAAAAAGCCCATGGCGTTCAGGACGGCAACGGAACTCGAAAGCCCCATCACGTGCGTGCCGACGGGCATCGCAAAGATGTTCCCGGCGAACCCCGTGACCGCTTGTATCGTATAGGCAACAAAGAACGCTGCTGCGAAAAGCACTTTCTCCATGTATGTTAAAATCCTTTGAAACTTCTCGGGCCTGCGACGGAAATGTCCTACATTTCCGTTGAGCAAGGCAATTGTGCTCATGGCATGCATGGGCGACGCCTAGGGTAGCGCATTGTCCGAACGCCTGATGTTAACAAATATGAACTATGCGCCAAACGCTGAGAAAAGCAGGGAATATGGCAGGTTTCAACATAACCGTGGCCGGTGATTCGGCCATCAACCTCGAGTTCGGCAACGTCATCTCGGAGAAAACGAACGGCATCATCCGCGCCGCCGCGCAAACGCTCGAGGCGGACCCAATCGACGGCGTGATCGAGCTCGTCCCCACGTTCTGCTCGCTCATGGTGGTCTACAACCCGTGCGTCGTCGGATACGACGAGCTCACCAACCAAGTTCGCGGAAAGCTGCGCGGCCTCGTGGCCACCACAGGCGGCATCCACCGCGTGGTGAAAATCCCCGTCTGCTATGGGGGCGACTTCGGCCCCGACCTGTCCGACGTCGCCGAGCATGCAGGGATGAGCACCGAAGAGGTCATCGCGATCCACTCGGGACACGACTACCTCATCGACATGCTCGGCTTCCTGCCGGGCTTCGCCTACCTGGGCGGACTCGACGAGCGTCTGCACACACCGCGCCTGGCCACCCCGCGTACGCGCATCGAACCGGGCGCCGTGGGAATCGGCGGCGCGCAAACGGGCATCTACCCGCTCGCCTCGCCCGGCGGCTGGCGCATCATCGGCCGCACCCCCGTGCGCCCCTACGACCCCGACCGCGAGTCGCCCATCCTGTACGCCGCAGGCGACTACCTGCGCTTCGTTCCCATCACAGCGCAGGAGTTCAGCCTGATAGAAACCCAGGTGGAAGCGGGAACCTACGAATGCGAGATTGTCAAGGGAAGAGCAACCACCCCCGTCCAGGCTGGCACCGCCGGCGAGCGGAGCGAAGGCTGCGAAGCTTCTGAACGCAGCTCGACCGCGGGGCCGGCCGCCCCGCAGGTTGGCCTCAGCAGCGGCCAGGCGAGCGTGACGTCCGCGGGACGGAGCGAAGGCTGCGAAGCTTCTGAGCGGAGTTCCGACGACGGCGCGATCGCCGTCCCGCAGGCCGGCACCGCCGGCGAGCGAAGCGAAGGCTGCGAAGCTTCTGAGCGCAGCTCGACCGCGGGGCCAGCCGTCCCGCAGGCCGACGCAACCCCGCAAGCCAAGCAAGAAGAGGAAGACGAGGACGCGCTATGGGTGTAACCGTCAACAAGCCCGGCATCTGCACCACCGTTCAGGACCTCGGCCGGCGGGGATACCTCGGCAGCGGATTCTCGCCCTCGGGCGTGATGGACAAGCGCGCGGCGCGCATCGCAAACCTGCTCGTCGACAACGGCGAGAACGCGCCTGTCCTCGAGTTCTGCCTGGCGGGACCCACGCTGCGCTTCACCACCAACACATGCATCGCGCTCACGGGCGGCAACTTCTCACCCACCGTGGACGGCGCCGCCATCCCGATGTACGCCGCGATCATGGTGCATCGAGGGTCGGTGCTCGAGTTCGGCGCGCCGAAAACCGGCGTCTACGGATATCTCGCCATCGCGGGCGGATCGATCGCGGTCCCCAAGGTCATGGGCAGCGCCTCGACCAACCTGAAGTGCGGCATCGGAGGCTGGGAAGGACGCGCGCTGTCGGCGGGCGATTACCTGCCCTTCGTCACCAAGAACGTCGAGTTCCTGGACAATCTAGGCTCGCACGCGCTCAAAGACGACGACTTCTACGATTTCTCATCGGACGAAATTGTGCTGCGCGTGGTGCCGGGGCCGCAGGAGGGCATGTTCACCGAGCAGGGCGTAAACACGTTCTACGGCGAAACGTACACCACCACCGCGAAATGCGACCGCATGGGATTTCGCCTCGAGGGTCCCGAAATCGAGACAGTCAGCGGGTCGGACATCATTTCCGATGGCATCGCGCTCGGCGCTGTGCAGGTCCCCAATCATGGGCGCCCGATCATCATGCTCGCCGACCGCCAAACCACGGGCGGCTACGCCAAAATCGGCACCGTAGCCTCGGTCGATATACCCAAACTCGTACAATGCAAGCCGGGGCGGGCGATTCGCTTCGAGGAGATAAGCGTGCAAGAGGCGCAAGCCGCATGCCGCAAGGAGGCGCAGGAGATGCGCTCGCTCGCGAAAGTGGTGAAGCGCCCCTGCTACGGAGGGGTTTCGCCGCGAAGAACCGCGCGACGCCTCACTCCGATTTTGGAGGCTCAAGCCAAGAAAAGCGCTGGAAACAAGCTTTGGATAGAATTTGAAGACGGACATAACGCCGCACATGGCGGCGATCGGGCATAGGAGGAGCAAAATGGGCAAGGCAAACGACGAGAAGAAGCAGGTCAACATGGATGAATCGACCGCCGCGCGCGAGGAGAGGGACCGCGACATCCGCGCCCTCATGGCGCTCATGGAGGAGGGCGACCTCTCGGCGCTTCGATTCGACGACGGCAACGTGAAAATCGAGCTCGAGCGCAACCACGGCCCCCTCTCGCAAACCGCGCTGCCGCTCATGGCGGAACGCGTGGGCAGGCTGCTCGACGCCCGAAGCGAGCACGGCGACGTGACCGCAGGCGCCCAAAGCGTGCCCGTCGCCGGCAACGACAGCTCGGTCACGCTGGTGAAAAGCCCGCTCGTGGGCACGTTCTACGTTTCCCCCTCCCCTGATGAGGAGCCGTTCGTGAAGGTGGGCCAGGAAGTGCTCACCGGCCAGACGCTCGCCATCGTGGAAGCCATGAAGATGATGAACGAGATCACCGCCCCCGCGCCCGGCATCGTGACCGAGGTGCTCGCGGCGAACGGCTCGCAAGTCGAGTACGACCAGGTGCTCTTCCGCATCGCCACCCAGGCGAGCGCGTAAGGGGCAACCATGTTCGAGAAGGTTCTCATCGCAAACCGTGGCGAAATCGCCGTGCGCGTGATCCGCGCCTGCCGCGCCATGGGAATCAAGACCGTCGCCGTGTACTCCACGGCGGACCGACAATCGCTCCACACGTACCTCGCGGACGAGGCCGTGTGCATCGGGCCTGCTCAAGCGCGTGATTCTTACCTGAACATCCCCGCTATCATCACGGCGGCGAAGGGAACGGGCGCCGACGCAATCCACCCGGGCTACGGCTTTCTCTCCGAGAACTCCACGTTCGCGAAGATGTGCCGCGACAACGACATCGCCTTCATCGGCCCCACACCCGAGGTCATCGACCGCATGGGCAACAAAAGCCAGGCGCGCCGCACCATGATGGACGCGGGCGTGCCCGTGGTTCCCGGCACGAAGAAGGGCATCCATGACGTGGGCGAAGCGCTCGAGCAGGCGCGCAAGATCGGCTGGCCCATCATGATCAAGGCATCGTCGGGCGGCGGCGGCAAAGGCATGCGCGTGTCGGAATCCGAGGAGGACTTCGCCGACATGTTCAGCATCGCGCAGCGCGAGAGCGTGAATGCCTTCGCCGACAACACGATGTATCTTGAGCGCGCCGTGCAGAACCCGCGCCACGTGGAAGTGCAGATCATCGCCGACAACCATGGCAACGTGGTGGCCCTCGGCGAGCGCGACTGCTCGGTGCAGCGCAACCACCAGAAGATGATCGAGGAAAGCCCCTCCCCCGCGCTCGACGAGGAGCTGCGCGCCCGCATGATGGACGACGCCGTGAAGGCCGCGCGCGCCGTGGGCTACACCTCCGCCGGCACGATCGAGTTCCTCCTCGACGACGAGCGCAACTACTACTTCATGGAGATGAACACCCGCATCCAGGTGGAGCACTGCGTGACGGAGATGGTCACGCACACCGACCTCGTGGGCGAGATGATCCGCGTCGCCGCAGGAGAGGTGCTCTCGTTTTCCCAAGACGACATCCAGCTGCACGGGCACGCCATCGAATGCCGCATCAACGCCGAGATGCCTGAGAAGAATTTCATGCCCTCACCTGGCACGATTTCCCAAACCCACCTGCCGGGCGGCAACGGCGTGCGCGTGGACACGGCAGCCTACGACGGCTTCGAGATCACGCCGTATTACGACTCGATGATCGCGAAGGTCATCGTGCTCGGCCGCGACCGCACCGAGGCGATCGCCAAGATGCGCACGGCGCTTGAAGAGATGGTCGTCGTCGGCGTGCAGACGAACCTCGATTTCCAGTATTCCATCTTGGAAAACGAGACCTTCTGCGCAGGTCAGGCGAACACGAGCTTTATCGAGCATTTCCTCGCAGGCGAGGTTTAACCACGGGCTTGGGCCTTCAAGGCTTCATAGCATAGCATTGTTGAGACGTCGGGGTAGTGTGCATCAAAGCGAGGCGCACTACCCTGAACTATGAAGGAAAGGCGGAACTCATGACTATCAAAATGCCGGCACCCGTAAAACCGGAAGGCGTCGACGCCGCGGTTTGGGAAAAGATGCTCTCCGCCACGCCTACCGAGGCGCGCCATCTCATCCGCGAGGGCAGCTTCGACGCGCCCACAAGCGGGCTTTGCCCCGGGTACGCGCAGGCAAACCTCATCGTGCTGCCGAAACAGCAGGCTTATGACTTCCTACTGTTCGCCCAGCGCAACCCCAAGCCCTGCCCGCTTCTGGAAGTGACCGAGACCGGCGCGCGCGAGGCCACCATCTGCGCCACCGACTGCGACATCGCCACCGACTTCCCGCGCTATCGCATCTACGAGTACGGCAAGCTGGTCGACGAGGTCACGGATGTGTCGTCGTATTGGCGCGATGACCTGGTGTCGTTCGTCATCGGGTGCTCGTTCTCGTTCGAAAGCGAGCTCATCGAGGCCGGCATCGAAATGCGCCACAACACCATGGGCCGCAACGTGTCGATGTACCTGACCAACGTCGCGTGCACGCCCGCAGGGTCCATGTCGGGCAACACCGTCATGTCGATGCGCCCCATCCCCTACAACCAGGTGGTGAAGGCGGTGCAGATCTCGGGCGCCATCCCCAAGGTGCACGGCGCTCCGCTGCACATCGGCGACCCGTCGGTCATCGGCATCGAGGACATCTCAAAGCCCGACTTCGGCGACCCCGTCGATATCCACGAGGGCGAGGTGCCCGTCTTTTGGGCCTGCGGCGTGACGCCCCAGGCTGTAGTCATGAACTCCAAGCCGCCCTTCGCCATCACGCATGCGCCCGGATGCATGCTGATAACCGACACAAAGAACGTCGACCTCAAGGGATAGGAGGCCCCCATGCGCTGTCCACGCCGATTACCTAAAATGATGCTCGCCGCAATCCTCGCGGTGGGAATCGCCTTCCCCGCACCTGCGCTCGCCTTTGCCGACGATGCCGCCGATGCCAACAAATCGGCTGGTGAAAGCGCTGTGGGCACGGCCGCAATCAGCGAGGGCACAGCACAAGGCAACGACCCTGCGCTCTTCGACGAGCTTGTCGAGGGCGTGGACTATCGAGGCCTTCTCGTAACCCTCGATGAGGACTCAAAGATCAACCTTCTTTCCGAAGACGGTGGGGAAAGCGAGCTCGCGCAAGGGCTCGCCGACGCAGGGCTCGCCGTCACCAATCAGATCGAATCCGCGGACGGATCGACGCTCGCCGTTGCCGATGTGGCGGACGACATGCGCGCGTCGGAGGCCGTTGCCGCCGCCCAGGAAGTCCCCGGCGTCGTCTCCGTGCAGCCGAACTTCGTGTACAGGCTGATAGACGAGGTGCCCGCCGGCGCGCTGGACGAAAGCGCCGCCACCCTCGCCGACGAGCAGGCCGAAGGCGACGAGGACATCTCGATCCAGGCACTTGGCATGCCGAACGACGATTACGTATACACCCGCGATCCGAACGAACCCTACAACCAATACTGGCTCTACACCACGCGCATCACAAGAGCGTGGAACCTCGTGCATACGGACAACACCGTCACCGTTGCCACACTCGACACGGGCGTGGATTTCGACCATGCGGATCTGGAAGACAACCTGCTTATGGACTACGCGTGGGATGCGTTCAACGACAAGCCACTAAGCGCGAGCGTGCCTAACGGCGACCGAATCGGGCATGGCACGATGGTTGCGGGGATCATCTCTGCCAGGGCGAACAACGGGATCGGCCTGGCGGGCGCCTCATTCAACGCGACTATTCTCCCCGTGAAGGTCTTCAACGACACGGGCACCCCGGAGGCGACCACCGCGTCTGTTCTTTCCGGCTACAAATACGTGGTTGACCTGGCAACATCGAAGACCGTCCCCAACCTGCGCGTGATCAACGCGAGCTTCGGTTCCTACAACACCTACCCCTCAAGCGGCTATTGCCTGAAAGATGAGGCTCTTCACAAAGCCATCGTCTCGGCGAAAAACGCCGGCATCGTCACGGTATGCTCTGGCGGCAACGGTAAAGACGGCGAACCGCGAACCGACAACATCTACCCCGCCGACTTCGACGAATGCGTAGCGGTAACGGCGCTCAATACCGACAACACGAACTGCTACTGGTCCGACTACAACAAGAAGAAAAACATCAGCGCCCCCGGTTTGCTGGTCACCACGACCGATACCACGGGGGGCTACTCCAAGGCCAGCGGCACCTCGATGGCGGCGCCGATTGTCTCGGGCGTTTTCGCGCTCCTGTTCGCCGCCGAGCCCGTCGCCACGGTCGACGACGCCTGCAGGGCGATATACCTCACGGCAACCCGCATCGATGATCCGGAAAACGACCGCACGAAAACAAGCGGCAGCAAGGGAGTCGTCGACGCCGAGAAGGCCGTCAATCACCTCTGGGGGCTCGGCAGAACCGCATATCCCGATGTGTCCCCCGGCGACTGGTTCTTCGACGCCGCGTACTCCATGAAGGCGCGTGGTGCCATGACCGGCGACGGCGTGACGGGCATGTTCGACCCCTACAAGCCCATGACTCGCGCGATGATTGCCCAGGTAATCTACAAGGACAACGCGCCGTACGTTATCTCACCTAGATGCAACAAGCCCGACGTCGATCAAAACGAGCGGTATGCGAGAGCCATTAACTGGTGCGTCGATCGAGGGATTATGACGGGATACGACGACGGGTCGAACCTCTTCGGAACCAACGACACGATCACCCGCGAGCAGATGTGCAAGGTGGTTTTCGGCCTCAGCTATTCGAATCTAGCGGACGCGAGCCGGGAGAAGTACGACAAGCTCCTGGGAACCGAGCAGACGAGCGACTGGGCAGTGCCGTACGTCATCTGGGCCGTTGACAGAGTCGTCATAAACGGCATCGACAACCATGACGGAACGTACTCCCTCGACCCGCAAGGAGAGCTTTCCCGCTGCCAGGCCGCACAGGTTTTCGCAAACGCCATCAACGCTGGAATCATGTAGGATAATCGAGACAAGCAACTGAAACGATGCGGCCCCGCAGGCGCCTTGCTGCGGGGCCGCATCTCTTAAGGGAAAGGAACGGCATGGCGCGCGTGGACTTGAACAGCGATTTGGGAGAAAGCTTCGGTCGGTACACCTTAGGACTCGACGAGCAGGTGATTCCCCTGGTGACAAGCGTGAACGTGGCATGCGGCATGCACGCGGGCGACCCTGTGGTCATGCGTCGCACCGTGAAGCTCGCAGCCGAAGCGGGAATCGCCGTCGGCGCGCATCCGGGATACCCCGACCTGCAGGGGTTCGGGCGCCGCAACATGGCGCTCTCCCCCGATGAGGGATACGCCTATGTGTTGTACCAGGTGGGCGCGCTCGCAGCGTTCTGCCGCGCCGAAGGTGTAAAGCTCGCGCACGTGAAGCCCCACGGGCAGCTGTACAACCGCGCGGCCATCGACGCGCCGTTCGCGCAGGCCATCGCGCAGGCCGTGGCCGATTTCAACCCCGACATCACCCTGGTGGCGCTCGCAGGCGGCGAGCTCGCACGCACTGGGAAGGCTGCAGGGCTCCATGTGGCGCAGGAATTCTTCGCCGACCGAAACTACACCGACGAGGGCACGCTCGTGTCGCGCACCCAGGACAACGCCACCATCACCGACGAGGAGTTCGCTGTGGCACGCGTCGTGCGCGTCATTCAAGAGGGCTCCATCGAGAGCGTCACGGGAAAGACGATCGACATCGCCGCCGACACCATCTGCGTGCACGGCGACAACGCCCATGCGCTCGAGTTCGCCCGCGACATCCGCCGGGCACTCACAGAGGCGGGAATCGAGATGCGCCCGGCAAGCGAGCGTTAAACGCGCCGAAAGGACATTATTTTCCGCCTTGCACACCTTGTTAACCAAGCTGAAAAACTCTCAAACACTACATTCTGCTAAAGTGATTCGAGTAATCTTCATATCCGCTTGTCAACGCCTCGAGGAGCAGGTCGCGACAAACGGACGAGACTCCAGTGAAAGGAGTGGAAAATGGCAAGTTCGCTCAAGCAAAAGTTTAAGAACATCGGCCCTGGCGCGCTTGTAGCAGCTGGCTTCGTCGGACCCGGCACGGTTACCACATGCACGGTTTCCGGTGCAAGCTACGGCTACACGATGCTGTGGTGCCTCCTGTTCGCCACCGTTGCGACCATCATCTTCCAGGAGATGGCCTCGCGCATCGGCATCGCCACCCAAGAGGGTCTGGGTGAGAATATCCGCGATCGCATTTCGAATCCAGCGCTTAAGTGGATTGCAATCGTGATTGTTATCATCGCGATCTTCATCGGCAACACCGCCTATGAAACCGGCAACATCACGGGCGGTATCCTGGGTATCCAGGCAGTCTTCGACGTGCCGATGATTCCCATCGTCATCGTGCTCGGCATCCTCGCCTTCGCCTGCATGTGGGTCGGCTCCTACAAGCTGGTCGAGAAGATTCTCACGGGCATCGTCGTGTTCATGGGCATCGTGTTCTTCGTGACCGCCCTGTTCTCCCCCGTCGACTGGGGCGCGGTTGCCGCCGGCCTGTTCACACCGCAGCTGCCGGCCGGCCAGGAAGCTTCCAAGGGCATCCTCACCGCCGTCGGCCTCATCGGCACCACAATCGTGCCGTACAACCTGTTCCTGCATGCCTCTGGCGCTGCCGAACGCTTCAAGGACCCCGAGCAGATCGCTGACGCGCGCTTCGACACCGTGCTCTCCATCGGCCTTGGCGGCATCATCTCCATGGCCATCCTCATCTGCGCTGCCGCGAACATCTACGGCAACACCGGCATCACCGTTTCCAACGGCAAGGACATGGCTATGGCGCTCGAGCCGCTGCTCGGCTCCTGGGCGACGTTTATGATCGGCGTCGGCCTTTTGGCCGCCGGCTTCTCCTCCGCCATCACGGCGCCGCTTTCCGCTGCTTACGCGGTGAACGGCGTGCTCGGCTGGGGCAAGACCCTCAAGGACATCAAATTCAAGATTATCTGGATGATCGTGCTCGTGCTCGGCTGCGTCATGGCCGTCACGCTCGGCAAGAGCCCCACGCAGCTCATCCTGGTCGCGCAGGCGGCAAACGCCATCCTGCTCCCGATTATGGCGTTCTTCGTGATGTACGTCGCAAATGGCAAGGCTCTCGGCAAGTGGCGCAACCATGCGTTCGCGAACATCTGCGGCGTGGTGTTCATCGTGATCACGCTGTTCATGTGCTACCGCAACATGTCGAGCTTCATGACCTCGCTTGCCACCCTGCTCGGCCTCTCGTAAGAGCTTAGGCGCTGCGAGAAGCGCGCTCGACGCGCACCGCACTTGGCGCACACCATCGCATAACAACTGAAGGGCTCCCGTTCACAACGAACGGGAGCCCTTCTTTTTCGCCCTCTTAACGTACATGCACTTGAACTGCAGCGAACCCCGCCAGCAAAGCTCATGGCATGCACGGGTTTCAGTAAACGCGAGCCGCGCGTCTCATGCATCTGCGAGATTCACCCACCTGGAAAGCAAGACTAAGCAAATCTGAGCCCATACTAATTTGCAAGTGAGTTTGCGCAGCCAAGAGTTAGTCTTTTTACCGCGGATGGCATTTGCCGCATGGTTCGTAGCCAGAAGCCTCCGCGTCGCGAATTGTAATAGCTGTAGTACTAGAATTCTTTATGGTATAGCATCCACTTGAATGATATTTCGAGCCGGAGCCCGTAATGTAAACCGTTCGGTTGAGCCTCTCTTCTTCCTGCTCTGCTTTTTTCTGAGCAGCAGCTTCAGCTGCTGCCGCCTCT